>NZ_JBFJHD010000190.1:0-5819 GCF_041613455.1 Pseudoalteromonas sp.
CGGTTATCCGCTTGAATTAATTTAGACTCGCCGAGAACTTTATGCGCAATATTTGCCAATGAATAGTTATCGAAATGGTAAGTGGCATTTTTTAAGGTATCAATACCATCTATGACGCTGCGACCTGGTAGGCTTAGGCGGGTAAAATGGCCTACATTTATACTTAACGCTTGCTGCTCACGGCCAAAGTTAAGCGTTAAGCCTAATGCCTCTGCGCGCGAGTTTAGTACCGTAAAATCAAATTCAATAACATTCCAGCCCACAATCACATCGGGGTCGTTACTATTAATGTAGCCTTGCAGCTTTTGTAATAACGCTATTTCATCAACACACCAATCTATATTTATGTCTGTGTGTTGTGTGTGTGGCTCGCCAATCATTAGTACACAATCTAAACCGTTACCCACTAGCCCCACCGAAAACAATACGCCATCACCATTGCATTCAATATCGAGTGAAACCGCACTTAGCTGTGGAGTATAGTTAGGATTTGCTTTGAGTTTTGCTTGTGCTATTTCAATAAAGCCATTTTTTTGCGTAGCTTGACCTGTCACCCACACTCCGCCCTTTATAAAGCGCTCCATTAAAAAGCGGTCACTATGGCGAATATCTGCCTCATAGATAGAAGTGTGGTTTTCTAGTAAACTGCGCGCTTGGTAAAGGCTATGGCTACTATTAAAATAACATGCCACACAGTCAGTGCCACTAAAATGGCGCAGCTGCACCGCTTTAAAATTTACCTTTATATTGGCTTGATCTAACATCGCCTGCGCGCTGGGTTGCGCTGCTTGCGGAATAAAAAAAACCGCCTGCTGGTTTTCAATCAGCACTTTAATTGGGCCATGATCACTACACAGCCAATAACACAAGGTGATGCCTCGCCCCTGTTTAGCTGAGTATTGCTGCCTGGATAAAATAAAGCCCTGATAGATTGCTTGTGTCAATGTCCGATCCCACTTAATATATACACTGTAATTATATACATACTTTAGGTAAATCATCCCATGCTTTCTGACTCACTAAAAAAAACTATTCGGCAAGTACACCAGCATGTGGCTAATAACCTAACCGATTACCGCCCGCGCAGCAGTCAAAATTACTTAGTAGCAGAAATCGCGAAAACCTTAGCGGGCGAGTATCACAAGCAGCAACGCATTTGCGTTATTGAAGCCGGCACCGGCACCGGTAAATCACTAGCTTATTGTTTAGGCGCACTGCCATTGGCGCTGGCACAAAAAAAGAAACTGGTGATCTCTACCGCAACCGTCGCACTGCAAGAACAGTTAATAGCTAAAGAGTTACCGTTTTTTAAACAGCATTCAGGACTCAATTTTAAATTTGATTTAGTTAAAGGACGGCACCGCTATATATGTGCCCACAAGCTGCATAATGCGGTCAATGCCGATAGCCAAACACAAATGGAGTTTATGCCAACGCTTACCTCGCCATTAAGCGACATGGAAACCAAGTGTTTAAACGCGCTGTATAACGCCTACAGCAATAAAAACTGGCCTGGCGACCGAGATAGCTGGGCCGACACCATACCCGATAGAGTGTGGAACTTAATTGCTTGCGATAAACATGCGTGCCAACGACAAATGAAAGCACACCAAACTTGTCCGTTTCAATTAGCACGCCAGCAATTAATGCAAATGGATGTGTTAGTGATCAACCACTCTTTATTACTGGCAGATTTAGATTTAGGTGGCGGCAAAATTTTACCCGAGCCCGACAACACTATTTATGTAATAGATGAAGCGCATCACTTGGCGCATATCACCCGTGACTTTTCATCTGCCGCCGCCACTATTAAAGGCACCATAGAGTGGCTCGACAAACTCACTAAATTTAGTGGTAAAATGGCCAAAGTGTTAGTTGGGCAAAAAGGCATTGGACAAAACTTTAAGTTATGCGACAGCATTAACGATGCCAATAAAGATTTAAAAGTGGTGCGCGACCTACTCGATAACGCCGACTTTGAATACTCCAAAGACGACACTTACCGCTTTGAACATGGTGAAATCCCCCAGTCTCTGCACAGTAAAGCCAAAGATATTAGCGAAGCCACCCTTGATGCACTGCGCTGCTTAAATAAAATGCACGACACCCTCAGTCAAGATGTCAGCGATGGTGATATAAAACCTTACGTGGCCGATCCTATTTTGGGCGAGAGCGGGCAATATATAAATCGCTTAGAACAATTACATAAGCTATGGTTTAGTTATGCCACCAAAGGTGAAGGCACGCCGCATGCACGCTGGATAAAGCGCCTCGAGTATAAAAGTCATCACGATCACTTACTCAGCGACTGCCCTATTGAAGTAGGCTACTACTTAAAAGACAAACTGTGGAATGAGTGCGCAGGTGCCGTGCTATGTTCGGCTACACTGAGTGCGCTTGGCTCGTTTGACCATTTTGCCTACGAAGCTGGTCTTGCAAAAGAACCCGGCGTTAAATTTATTAAAGTGCCCTCGCCGTTTGATTACCCTAACCAAGCCACCTTACGCATTCCGGTTTCTAAAATAGAGCCCACCGATAAAGCGTTTAGCGATCACGTAGCAAGCACCTTACCCGAGTATTTAGCGACTGAAAAAGCCAACTTAGTGTTGTTTGCTTCGTACTGGCAAATGGACCATGTAGCTAAGCTGCTTAGAACAAAAGGTTTTAACTTATTAGTGCAAGGCGTATTGTCACGTGAGGCCATGCTTAAATTACACACTAAAAATATTGATGAAGGTAAAGGTAGCATTTTATTTGGCACCCAAAGCTTGTCGGAAGGCCTTGATTTACCAGGTAAATATTTAGAGAATTTAATTATTACTAAAATCCCGTTTGCGGTTCCTACGTCACCAATAGAAGAAGCGCAAGCCGAATTTGTGCAAAGTAAAGGCGGTAACCCTTTTTTATCTATCACGGTTCCCGATGCGGCAAAGAAATTGGTACAAAGCTGTGGTAGACTGCTGCGTAAAGAAAGCGATGCTGGCTGTATTACTATTTTAGATAGGCGTTTAATCACTAAGCGTTATGGCAAAGCAATGCTCGACACCTTACCTCCATTTAAAAGACAAATAGACTATTAATAATGTTTGAACTTGCACTCGATCCTACAACCTGGGCTATTTTATGTGCCGTTGCACTGGCCGCAGGCTTTATTGATGCCATCGCCGGTGGCGGTGGTATGTTAACTGTTCCGGCATTATTAACCGCCGGCTTACCGCCACATTTAACCCTAGGCACGAATAAATTAGCCGCCAGTTTTGGCTCTTTAACGGCGAGTTACACCTACTACAAAAAAGATTTATTTAATCCTAAATTTTGGCTCGGTTCAATATTTGCCACCGCCATTGGTGCGTTGCTCGGTACATTAATAGTGGATCACCTCAGTATCGACTTTTTAAATAAACTCCTGCCGATTATTATCATTATGGTTGCCTGTTATAGCCTGTTTGGTAGTTTAAGTACCACCCAAGGGGACGCCTTACCAACGCTTACGCCTGTAATAAAGGTAAAACAATGGTTACAAGGATTAAGCTTAGGGCTTTTTGATGGTTTAGCCGGCCCAGGTACCGGCACTTTTTGGACCGCCTCTAATGGCATGCTGTACAAAATGAACTTATTACTAAACTGTGGCTTATCGCGCTCAATGAATTTTGTGTCTAACTTTATCTCCTTGATCACCTTTGTTGCCTTAGGCCATGTAAACTTTTTACTAGGTATTACCATGGGCTTTTTTATTATGCTAGGCGCATGGTTTGGAGCGCATTCGGCGATTCGCTTTGGTAGTAAGTTTATTCGCCCGGTATTTAACACTATGGTTATACTGTTAGCATTAAAACTTATTTATGAGGCCTACTTTTAAGATGCAATCCGCTGCTTTTGATAAACTACGCCAACAAGTTGCTACGTTAAAACAGCAAGCTGAGCAATTTGATAAAGCCAAGCTGTTTGCTAAAAATCGTTATATGCAAGCGCAACCCAGTTTGTTCGATCGCGCGGTGTTTAGCACCAAAAGTATGAATTTAGTAGATTACGTAAACGAAATTGAAGATGAAATAACCGCGTTACCCCCCAGTGAGCACCGTCACGCTTATACGTACGCACTTGAGCGTATCGCCAGCCAAGTACAAGCGGTATTTAATGTAATTAAATCCACGCCAATTTGGGAAAAAGAAAATAAAAGCCACTATAAGCCTCGGCCTAAGCAAAAGGTTTATAAACAAGCCGTACAAAAAATAATGCAGTCATCCCACGAGCTGTACGACGAGCTAAAACAAAACCACGAATTTGAACGTCGCTTACTGTTAATGATCGAAGAGCGAAAAATGCAGATGGACAAAGCCACCCCAGCACAAGCGCAAAAGTTGAATCAGGAAATTTTAACCACCCATGCGCGCTTAGGGCGCTGCAGAAAAGCGATTTCGGCCACCGAAATGAAAATACAACAAGTAGAAAAACAACAACTGCGTTAAGGTCATTAACCGATATGCAGCTTTTTTATCATCATTTGTATTCAGCACTGCCGCTGCCCGAGCGGCACCGCTTTCCGATAAAAAAATACCAGTTGCTTAAAACCGCCATTGCAGAATTAGGCGTTACCGCTGAGCAGTTTAAACAACCCGTCAAGGCAAGTGCCGCACAACTAGCGCTGTGTCACAGCGAACATTATATCCATCAGTTTATCAATGGCACCCTAAGCGATAACGCAATTAAAAAAATGGGCTTTCCGCACTCTCAAGCTTTGGTCGAGCGCACACTCTACTCGGTCGGTGCCAGTATTCAGGCAGCAGAGCACGCACTTAACTCGGGGCTAAGCGCTAATTTAAGTGGTGGTTATCACCATGCGTATCGCGAGTCTGGCAGCGGCTATTGTATTTTTAATGATTTAGCTGTCGCCGCCGCGCACTTAATCACCAGCGAGCAAGCCAGCACAGTATTAATATTAGACTGCGATGTGCACCAAGGCGATGGCACAGCCGAAATAGCGCAATGCCATAACAATATCATTACCTGCTCCATCCATTGTGAAGCTAATTTTCCCCGCATCAAACAGCACTCTGATTACGATTTTGCATTGCCAGCCCACACCACAGACCCTGACTATTTAGCAACTCTAAAGCAAGCATTGGCATTTTGCGTGCGCATCCACCAGCCAGATATTATTTTATACAATGCCGGCGCCGATATTTACGAAAAAGACGAGCTCGGGCTATTCAATGTGTCGTTGGCCGGAGTATATCAGCGCGACTATCATGTGATTAACTTTTGTAAGCAACAGCAAATTCCACTCATGTGTGCCTTAGGCGGGGGTTATCAACGCCAGCAAAGTGAGGTGGTTAAGGTACATAAGCAGCTGTTTCAAGCAGCGCTCGATTTATACTAAACCTTGATATACACTCAATAAAATGGCTTAAAAACGAGGCTCGTTAATGCACCTACATGACGATATACACAACTATTACGAAAAAATGCTATTAGAAGAAATCATCAATCGTAAGCTGTACGATCAATACAACGATGATGTGATGGCCGACTTGTGTTGCACTGTGCTAAACCAACTGCCGTCGCGCTATATTCGCTCAGATATAGACATGGCATTTTATTTATCAACCACTGAGCGTGTTCATATGCAACAACGAGTGGCAACCGCGATTGACGTGGCGATAAGTCAAGTGGCAAAAAAGGCCAGCATCAATGAGTAATCCTTTAGAGCACGCACCCGATCATGTAAAACTGGCAGTCGATTTAATTATGCTGTTAGAGCAACACGGCCTGCCTCCCGCCGACGTTCTCAAAGCCTTAGAAATTGTTAAACAAGACTA
>NZ_JBFJHD010000191.1:0-5781 GCF_041613455.1 Pseudoalteromonas sp.
GGTTATTTTTTATCCATTTTTTATAAAAGTTGGCCCCAATACTATGACTATCAATCGTAAACCTATTTTTAGACGCGTTCTTCTCAAATTAAGCGGTGAAGCTTTAATGGGAGATGAAGGCTTTGGCATCGACCCTAAAGTTTTAGATCGCATGGCTCAAGAAATTAAAGAGCTCGTAGAGCTCGACGTAGAAGTGGGTTTAGTTATTGGCGGCGGTAATTTCTTACGTGGTGGTTCTCTTGCAGAAGCAGGCATGAATCGTGTTGTTGGCGATCACATGGGTATGCTTGCCACCGTAATGAATGGCCTTGCAATGCGCGATGCACTGCACCGTGCATTTGTTAACTGTCGTCTAATGTCAGCTATTCCACTAAACGGTGTGTGTGATGCATACAATTGGGCCGAAGCGATTAGTTTATTAAAAACCGGCCGCGTGGTTATTTTTGCAGCCGGTACCGGTAACCCATTCTTTACTACCGACTCAGCGGCGTGTTTACGTGGCATTGAAATTGAAGCCGATACCGTAATTAAAGCGACTAAAGTAGACGGCGTGTACAGTGATGACCCAGTTAAAAACCCAGATGCCACACTTTATCGTCATTTGAGTTACAATGAGATTATTGATAAAGAATTAAAAGTCATGGATTTAGCGGCATTTACATTGGCACGCGATCATAATATGCCATTGAGCGTATTTAATATGAATAAATCAGGCGCATTAAAACGTGTTATTATGGGTGAAGAAGAGGGGACACTTATTTCTTCACAAGCCTCAGATGAAGTAATTAAATAGAGTAGGATTAAACTGTGATTAACGATATTCAAAAAGATGCGCAAGAGCGCATGAAAAAGAGTGTAGCAGCACTGGGTAGCCAGTTATCTAAGATTCGTACTGGTCGTGCTCACCCTGCAATTTTAGACGGTATTATGGTGTCATACTATGGCGCACCAACACCGTTAAACCAAGTTGCTAACGTGACTATTGAAGATTCACGTACGCTGGCATTAAGCGTATTTGATAAGTCGCTGGCGCAAGCGGTTGAAAAAGCAATTATGGCATCAGACTTGGGTTTAAACCCAATGTCAGCAGGTTCGGTTATTCGTGTGCCATTGCCACCGTTAACGGAAGAGCGTCGTAAAAACTTAATTAAAATTGTTCGTGGTGAAGTTGAAAGCGGCCGTGTTGCGGTACGTAATATTCGTCGTGATGCCAATGGCGACTTTAAAAACTTATTGAAAGATAAAGAAATTTCTGAAGATGAAGCACGTCAAGCAGAAGATGAAATTCAAAAGCTGACTGATAAGTTCATTAAAGAAATGGATGCACAATTGGCAGCAAAAGAAGCTGAATTGATGGAAATCTAAGTAACTAATAACCTGAAATCGGGATAAATATATTAGTTTTGAAACGTCGTCTGGGGTATACTAGGCGGCGTTTTTTTATGGAATACTCGAAATTTATGGTTCTAGATGCAGACACTATTTCACAGCAATGCTTTCCTAAGCATGTGGCTATCATCATGGATGGTAACGGGCGTTGGGCGCAAGCCAGAAACAGACCCCGTGTGTTTGGGCATAAAAAAGGCGTAGATGCAGTTCGTCAATCGGTACAGTTTTGTACTAAATTAGGCGTAGAGTCGCTCACCTTATTTGCGTTTAGCAGTGAGAACTGGCGTCGCCCAGAAGACGAAGTGAATACTTTAATGGAGCTTTTTTTATTTGTACTCAGTAAAGAAGTTAAAAAGCTGCATAAAAACAATGTCAAACTGACCATTATTGGAGACTTATCACGGTTTTCTGAGAGCCTGCGTAGCAAAGTTCATGCAGCACATGAGCTCACAGCAAACAACACTGGGCTGCATTTAAATGTTGCGGCCAATTACGGTGGACGCTGGGATATGGCTAATGCTGCTAAACTACTTGCCGAACAAGTGGCGCAAGGGCAATTAGACCCAGCCGATATTACAGAAGAGCGTATTGCACAGTATATGAGTATGGCAGATCAGGCCGAGCCTGATTTACTTATTCGCACTGGCGGCGATGTCAGAATTAGTAACTTTTTACTTTGGCAAGCAGCTTACGCTGAACTTTACTTTACCGACACACTCTGGCCTGATTTTAATGAAGCAGCATTTGCTGAGGCTATTGCGTGTTACGTTGCCAGAGAGCGACGTTTTGGTTGTACGGGCGAACAAATAAAACAATTACTCGCTCAAACCTAAATAGAATAAGGGTTACAATTTTGTTAAAACAACGCATTCTTACCTCGCTGGTGCTAGCGCCATTAGCACTGGCTTTGGTTTTTTATACTCCATTGACTTTATTTAGTTATTTTGCAGCGGCAATCGTGTTAATGGGCGCTTGGGAATGGTCAGCCTTTATGGGGCTGTGTGAAAAACGCAAGCGAGGTGCTTTCGTGCTGCTTGTAGCGGCTTTATTGGCGTTATTAAATTTGCATTGGCCGATAGAAAGCCTGTGGCAAAACGGCCAGTTAGTGGGTGACGCTAATTATTTATTTACCCTCTCGTTTGCGTGGTGGATAGTGGCTAGTTATTTAGTGTGGCGTTACCCTGAAATGGCGAAAGCGTGGAACGAAGGGTTGGTAATGCGTGGTATTGCTGGGCTATTAACTCTGGTCCCCTTATGGTTAGCACTAAATACGCTACGCAGTGCACAGTACAATGACTCAATCCATTTTGGCTCTATGCTTATTTTAGTGGTCTTGGGAATTGTGTGGAGTGCCGACATTGGTGCCTATTTCACTGGTAAAAAGTTTGGTAAGCGTAAATTAATGCCAAAAGTAAGCCCAAATAAAACGATTGAAGGATTAGCCGGCGGGGTTGTCGCTGCAGTGTTATTTGTACTTACATTTTGCTACTACAGCGAAGTCGATTTAATCGTTTGGCCTATTTACGCCGTGATGACAGTATTTATTGCGTTGTTTTCCGCGGTCGGTGATTTACTTGAAAGTATGTTTAAACGTGAAGCGGGACTTAAAGACAGTGGTAAATGCTTACCTGGGCACGGTGGTATTTTAGACCGCATCGATAGCCTAACAGCTGCCGCTCCGATGTTTGTTATGTGTTATGCCTGGACGTTGAGTTTATGAGTAATACACAACAACTGGTTATATTAGGCGCGACAGGCTCGATTGGGTTAAACACCTTAGATGTGGTCGCACGAAATAGTCAGCTGTTTAGCGTGTTTGCATTAGCAGCAGGGCAAAACGCTAAAAAAATGGCTGAACTGTGTATTGCGCACCAGCCACGCTATGCGGTTATGGCGTCGCCAAGCGCCGCACAGCAACTATCAGCACATTTAGCCAATACAGATTGCAAAACACAGGTAATGCACGGTGAGCACGCTATGAGCGAGCTGTGCGCGCATGCAGATGTTGATGCGGTAATGTCGGCAATTGTCGGTGCCGCCGGTTTACTGCCTACGTTAAGCGCGGTCGAAGCGGGTAAAAAAGTATTACTGGCTAATAAAGAATCGTTAGTGATGTCGGGTCAGTTGTTCATTGACAAAGTGAAACAGCATAACGCCACCTTACTGCCGATTGACAGTGAACATAACGCCATTTTTCAGTGTTTACCGCCCGCATTACAGCATGCGCAAAATAACCAGCAATTACATCGCCATGGTGTGAGCAAAATACTGCTGACCGGATCGGGTGGACCATTTTTAAACCGTGATATAGACACACTCAAAGACGTTACTATCAGCGAAGCCGTAGCGCATCCTAATTGGTCGATGGGGCAAAAAATATCGGTCGACTCAGCCACCATGATGAATAAAGGCCTTGAATTTATTGAAGCTAAATGGCTGTTTAATTGTGATGCCGATGATATTGATGTGGTGATCCATCCACAAAGTATTATTCATTCCATGGTGCAATACCATGATGGCTCTATATTAGCGCAAATGGGTAACCCCGATATGCGCACACCTATAGCCCACGCCCTTGCTTACCCAGAGCGTATCAACGCTGGCGTTAAAGCATTAAATTTTTCTGATATAGTTGACTTCTCGTTCACTAAACCCGACTTTAATCGTTACCCTAATTTACAGCTAGCGATTGCTGCGTGTCGTGCTGGGCAAGGTGCAACTACCACAGTGAATGCGGCGAATGAGGTTGCGGTGAATGCGTTTTTAAATGCTCAAATTGGCTTTACAGACATTCATAAAATTAACGCGCAAACATTGGACGCCGCCAACTACAGCAATGTACAAAGCTTAGATGAAATATTAGAGTGCGATCGCTTAGCGCGACTAAGCGCAGCGCAGTTTATAACAAAAGTGACGCAGTAATATGGTTGATTTTTTTTGGAACCTAGGTTCATTTATCTTAGCACTGGGTATTTTAGTCACCGTGCATGAATACGGCCACTTTTGGGTGGCGCGTAAAGCAGGCGTAAAAGTACTGCGCTTTTCGATTGGCTTTGGTAAACCATTATTAACATGGCATGACAAATACGGCACTCAGTTTGTGGTTGCTGCGATTCCGTTGGGCGGCTATGTCAAAATGCTGGATGAGCGGGTGGATGATGTACCAGCTAAAGAGCGTCATTTATCGTTTAATGCCAAATCAGTGCACGCGCGTATTGCGATTGTTGCAGCCGGCCCCATGGCGAACTTTTTGTTTGCCATTGTGGTGCTTGCGGTGATGTATATGGTGGGCGTGCAATCGGTAAAACCGGTGGTGGGGAGCGTTGTCGAAGGCAGTCGAGCGGAACAAGCGGGCATTATGCCGAGCCAACACATTACTAAAATTGGCGATGACGACATTACCACTTGGCAAGATGCGACATTTGCGCTGATGTCGAGCTTAGGCGAGCAAAGTGTTGCGGTGACTGTGCGTGATGAACAATTTCAAACCCGTGTTAAAACACTTGATCTGGCTGGTTGGAAGTTGGATCAGCAAGATGTGCCACCATTACGATCTTTAGGTATTGTGCCGTTTAGGCCCCAAGCCACGTTGACGATAGCAGCAATCACCGCAAACTCGGCAGCAGAGCAGGCGGGTTTACACGTTAACGATATGATTTTAACGGTTAACGATGAAAAAATCAGCGATTGGCAGCAATTAGTTCATCTTATTACCCAATCGGCTAACAAATCGTTACAATTTAGTGTAAAAAGACAAGACAGTATAAAAATAATAACGGTCACACCACAGGCGCGTATAGGTGCTCAAGGCACGCAGCAAGGCTTTTTAGGGGTGGCACCGGTAGTCGAACCTTGGCCTGAAGGGTATATAGAAACTAGACATTATGGCCCGCTCGATAGTATGGTGCGAGGCACGCAAGAAACATGGCGATTGATTACTCTAAGCTTTGATATGATAGGTAATTTAATCACCGGACAGATTTCGGTTAAAAATTTAAGTGGTCCAGTAGGCATTGCAGTTGGCGCGGGAACTAGCGTAAGCTATGGCTTTGTTGCCTTTTTAAGCTTCTTAGCATTAATTAGTGTTAACTTAGGGGTATTTAATTTATTGCCCTTACCGGTGCTTGATGGCGGGCACTTAATGTATTACATAATTGAACTTTTTCGTAAAAAGCCAGTCTCTGAAAAGACGCAAGAGTTTGGATTTAAAGTGGGTGCGTTGTTACTCATTTTTCTAACATGTTTCGCTTTGTTCAATGATGTATCGCGTTTGTCGTTTTAACGTGACAATGACTAATTAGAACCACGATTGTACGGCTCGTAAATATGACTTTTCGATGCTAAGCGGTAATACAGTTGTAAAGGATAAATATAATAAAATGGCTATAAAAA
>NZ_JBFJHD010000192.1:0-5764 GCF_041613455.1 Pseudoalteromonas sp.
CGTTTGCCATTTTATAGATCCTCTATAGTTGTTTAGGGTTAGGCCTCCACATATCCCATAGCACCAACACCGAAGTATTTAAACTTCTAATGCACCCAAGTGTATGTGACGATACGTGTGTGTGTTAAAATAAAATTGTGTAGCCTTAAATACAAAAAATCATTTAAGAATTTATTTGTAAAAAGACGGCGCGCTTTATACCATATTAAAATTAAATACTCAACATCGCGTGCAAAATTTGTGCGCTGATATTTGTTCAAAATTTGACTTTGGAGCCTCAATGAGCGCTATTATCAAGACCCCTGAAGAAATTGAAAAAATGCGTGTTGCCGGGCGTTTAGCGGCAGAAGTACTTGAGATGATCGAACCGCATGTGGTGCCGGGCGTGACCACCGATGAGCTAAATACGATTTGTCATGATTATATTGTAAATGTGCAACAAGCAATCCCTGCTCCATTAAATTATCATGGCTTCCCGAAATCAATTTGTACTTCAGTAAACCATGTAATTTGTCATGGTATTCCGAATGACAAACCGTTAAAAGACGGTGACAGCATTAATATAGATATCACTATTATTAAAGATGGTTATCATGGCGACACCTCTAAAATGTTTCATGTTGGTACGCCAAACATTCAAGGCAAGCGCCTTGCTGAAGTGACGCAAGAAAGCCTTTATCTGGCCATTAAAATGGTAAAACCAGGTGTGCGCTTAGGCGACATTGGCGCAGCCATTCAAAAATACGCTGAAAGCTTTAACTACTCAATTGTACGTGAATACTGCGGCCACGGTATTGGTGCCGGCTTCCATGAAGAGCCACAAGTGATGCACTATGGTAAAGCTGGTACTGGCGAAGTGTTACAAGCGGGTATGTGTTTTACTATTGAGCCTATGGTTAATGCTGGTAAGCGTCAATGTAAACTGCTCAAAGATGACTGGACCGTAGTTACGCGTGACCGTAGCTTGTCTGCTCAGTGGGAGCATACTTTGCTAGTCACTGAAAAGGGTGTTGAAATTTTAACACTACGATCGGATGATACTATCGACAGGATCATTGAGCACTAAAATAGCGGTTGGTGTTAATAAGTAACCACTTATTTTATCAATTAGCTATTCAATAAGGAATCAGCCCCGGTGGCATTACCCAACAAAGTAAAAAAGTTGCTCAGCGACGCAGAGCAACTCAGTGATTACCGCGATTGTTCTAGCTATTTTTATAAATGGCTCTATAACGAGTTTGCTAAACAACCGGTTGGAAATTTAATTAATGCCCGGGCTGAATTTATTGACCGCCTGCTGATCAAGCTGTTTCATGTGTATGATTTAGCACATGAACCTGATTTAGCGTTGATCGCTGTGGGCGGTTATGGGCGAGGCGAACTCCACCCCTACTCCGACATCGACTTTTTATTATTAGTCACGCAACCGCCTAACGATGACATTAGTAATAAAATAGGTCAGTTTGTAACTATGCTGTGGGATCTCAACTTAGAGATTGGCCACAGTGTACGCACCATAGAGCAAGCTATTGAGCAAAAACGTGAAGACGTCATCTTTGCCACTAGCCTACTAGAAAGCCGCTTGATTTTTGGTAATCATATTGAGTTTGAAAAGCTCAAAACACACCTGATTGACACGCCGGTATGGCGCTCTAACGAATTCTTTTTAGCCAAAGTGCAAGAGCAACACTTGCGTCATAGAAAGTGCCACGGTACCGCGTACAACCTTGAACCCAATATTAAAGAAAACCCCGGGGGCTTACGCGACCTGCAAACCATTATTTGGGTAGCTAAAAAGCACTTTCGTGCCGAAACCTTGCAAGAGCTGATCAACCATGGTTACCTCACCCACGAAGAATTTCAAGAGCTGTCAGAGTGCTTGGAAAACCTATGGAATATTCGCTTTGCGCTGCATTTAGCCGCGGGGCGCTCAGAAAACCGCTTATTGTTTGATCACCAACCGCAAGCGGCAGAAATACTTGGCTTTGGCAGTGATGGTAAATCATCGGTCGAACGCATGATGAAACGCTTATTTAGAATAATGAGCCGCGTGCGCGAACTTAATCAAATGCTACTTTCTTACTTTGAACAAAGTATTTCCCCTGAAAGTAACGAAGCGGTGACCACTGAGCTGGATCGTAACTTTGAACGTGTCGGGCATCAAATTAAAGTGAAAAGCCCTTCGGTGTTTTTCAGGCGCGATCAATTATTTGTGTTGTTTGAACATATTGCCGACAACCCTGAGATCACTCATATATACCCCAGCACCATTCGTACTATTCGCCAAGTGCGGCGTCGTTTATTAGGTGACTTACAAGATTATGCCGCCTGCCGTGCAGCATTTTTGCGCATTATAAAGCACCCTAATGGCATGGGGCGCGCTTTTACGTTAATGCACAAACACGGCATGATCGCCGCCTATTTACCACAATGGCGCAACATTTTTGGTCAAATGCAGTTTGACTTATTTCATGCCTACACCGTGGATGAGCATACCCACCGCTTAATCAACAATATTTATCAGTATTTTGATAGAACCGGCATCAGCGAGTTTCCTATTTGTAGCGAAATCGTCACGCGCATGGATAAACCTGAGTTGCTGTATTTAGCCGGTATCTTTCATGATATTGCTAAAGGACGCGGTGGCGATCACTCGGAGCTTGGCGCCGTTGATGCACTGGCCTTTGCTAAACTACACGCCTTTCCGGCATCCGATGGCAAACTCATCGCTTGGTTGGTTAGTAACCATTTACTTATGTCGGTTACTGCTCAGCGTAAGGATATAAACGACCCTGGGGTGATCAAAGAATTTGCCACTCGAGTTAAAAATGAACGCCAACTCGATTACCTTTATTGTTTAACCGTGGCCGATATTCGCGCCACTAATGACAATTTATGGAACGACTGGAAAAACACACTACTACGTGAACTGTATGTGCAAACCCAGCACGCATTGCGCCTAGGGCTGGAAAACCCAATGGATCAGCGCGACCAAATTCGCGATAAAAAGCACCAAGCAAAACAGCGCTTACTCAACTTAGGTTATATGGAAGATCAAGTTGATTTAATTTGGAGCCGTTTTAAAGCCAATTACTTTACCGCCTTTAGTGAGCAGCAAATTTCGTGGCACAGTGAGCACTTAGTCAACAGTACTGATTTGAGTCAACCCAGCGTGGTGGTGTCAAATAAAGCCATGCATGGGGGCACGCAAGTATTTGTCTACAGCCCCTACTCGGGCCCATTATTTGCCCGTTTAGTGAGTGTTATTGGTTCTAAAAAAGCACAAATTCAGCATGCCCAAGTACTCACCACTAAAGATGGCTACGTGTTATTTAACTTTGTTATTTTGGAAGAAAACGGCGAGCCCATTGCCAGTGGCCGCGCACAATCCATTAAACGCGTTTTAGAGCAAGCATTATTTGAGCCACGGAAAAAAATTCGTTTTAAAAAGAATCGCTCACAACGCTTTAAAGACTTTAATATAAAGCCTAAGATAGTGCTGCGCCCGCATCCACGTAAAGATCGCAGCTTAATCGAAATTCAAGCCATTGATATACCCGGCTTATTGACTAAAATAGCCGAGGTTTTTCAAGCACATTTATTACATATTCATGCAGCACGTATTACCACGGTGGGGCAACGTGCAGAAGATTTCTTCGTGGTATCAAATAACGAATACCAAGCACTCACCGACGAAGAGCAAGCCAAAATTCATCAAGCATTGCGTAAAAAACTCAACGCAGAAACAGAATAAGAGGACACTATGTCAGATTTAAAAAATATCATCGAAAACGCCTGGGATAACCGCGACAACATCACCCCAAGCACAGTGGCAAGCGACGTTAAACGCGCCATTATCGACGCGCTTGAGTTACTCGATAGCGGCGCAGCACGCGTCGCTGAAAAAATATCGGGTGAATGGGTAGTACACCAATGGCTAAAAAAAGCCGTGTTACTGTCGTTCCGAATTCGTGACAACGCGCCAATGAATGACGGCGTTAACCAATTTAACGACAAAGTACCGCTGAAGTTTAGCGACTACACTCCAGAGCAATTTCAACAAGGTGGCATGCGTGTTGTACCTAATGCCGTAGCGCGCAAAGGCAGTTTTGTTGGTAAAAACGTGGTACTAATGCCCTCGTATGTCAACATTGGTGCCTTTGTAGACGACGGCACTATGGTTGATACTTGGGCCACTGTTGGCTCGTGCGCGCAAATTGGTAAAAACGTACACTTATCGGGTGGTGTAGGCATAGGTGGCGTTTTAGAGCCACTACAAGCGAACCCCACAATCATCGAAGACAACTGTTTTATCGGTGCCCGCTCTGAAATTGTAGAAGGGGTGATAGTAGAAGAAGGTGCGGTTATTTCAATGGGCGTTTACATCAGCCAAAGCACGCGTATTTACGACCGCGAAACCGGTGAAATACACTACGGTCGTGTCCCTGCAGGCGCAGTTGTTGTACCAGGTGCGCTACCATCAAAAGACGGCACTCACAGCTTATACGCGGCTATCATAGTGAAAAAAGTCGATCAGCAAACACGCGAAAAAGTAGGCATCAACGCCCTGCTTCGCTCAATTGATGAAGAATAAGCGCTAGCTTTTAGCTATTCTTTGCTGTTAAGTGCTTTAGCAGCACGTTAATTAGTTATTCAAAAGCGCTAAGCCCTGTGGTTATAGCGCTTTTTTATTTTATGCCAGAAAGTGCACACTATGCTAATTGGTATAACATAAGCTAACCCGCATAATGAATTTAATTCATTCTCCCTGTTGCTGAATCACTCCCTGTTAGCACTACACTCGCTATATTCTCCCAAAATTTAAAAATAAACACTATTTATCAACCATCTAAGCACAAACTAGATTAACAGTGGCGAGAGTTATGTTAATTTGCTGCCACAGCCAAACCTGTAAACACCTTGTTTTCATTATTAACATAAAACTTTCATCTAATAGCCACCGTATGCTCGCTCGATTATTCTTTAACCACTCTCACAAGGATCCACTCACTAAGGAACATAACATGTCGTTAAAACGCAACTACGGGGAAGAGCAACCCTATTGGCCAGCGGGCCCGTTCAAAATTCGCTTACCACTTATTCATTATCGCTGGGAACTGGCGGAAACCATTCAAGCATTGGTGATGTTTGTTATTGCAATGGGAATGATCCCCCTGTTAGAAAAGTACCTCGGTTTGCCCTACGATGTGGCGCTTGCCTATGTGGTAATTGGCGGTATTGGTTTTATGTTGCCGACCATGCTTGGTGTGCCGTTTGTACCCGGCTGGATCACCCCCGCCATTCCTGTGGTACTGCTGTTTATTGGCGACTTTGAACCGGGGCCCGAGGCCATTAAGTCGTTGGTAGCTTTACAGCTTATGGTGACCTTTATTTTCTTTTTTATGGGCATTACTCGATTAGGCACTAAGCTAATTGAAAATATTCCCCGCTCCTTAACCGCAGGGATTTTATTAGGTGCTGGTATTGCCGCTATTTCGGGTGAAATATCCCCCGGCGGGCGCTTATTTAACACCCCTATCTCATTAACTATAGGGGGCTTGGTGACTGTATATGTGCTGTTTTCTTTATCATTTCGCAGTTGCACGGAAAAGTTTCGCTGGGCCAAAATCATTGCCAGTTATGGCATGGTGCCGGGCATGCTGATCACCATGGCCATTGGCTGGGGTGTGAAAGAATACCCACTGCCTACTATTGAATGGGGTATTAACGTGCCGGCTTTTGATCAAATTTGGCACTACCTGCC
>NZ_JBFJHD010000193.1:0-5724 GCF_041613455.1 Pseudoalteromonas sp.
GTCGGGTGATCATATTCCGAATATCGTCGGTTGACTCTTGTGTACGGCTCGCCAGCGAGCGCACCTCGTCGGCCACCACCGCAAAGCCTCGACCATGCTCGCCAGCACGAGCCGCTTCTATGGCGGCATTGAGCGCCAGTAAGTTGGTTTGTTCGGCAATGGAGTTAATTACATCAACCAGCGCGCCAATGTTATTACTTTCTTGTTCAAGCCCCGCCACCACGTTAGACGCTTCGCCTATATGCTTGGCCAGTGCTGTCATCACGGTTTGTGCTTGCGTTGAACGCGATGAGCCCGCAGCGGTAATCGCTTGAACTTCTTCGGCAGCATTATTAGTTTGTTGTGCGTTGCGGGAAATTTCCAGTACCGTACTGGCCATTTCGGTGACCGCCGCGCTGACGCTATCTACTTGCTGCTTTTCTTGTTGAATCTCTGAGTTTGTTTGTTGCGATACGGCTTTGAGCTGATTCGCGGCTTTGCTGAGTTGTTCAGCTTTAGCGGCGGTGGCTAGCATCATCACATGAAGCTTATCAATAAAGGTATTCATATGATTAGCCAATTGCCCCACTTCATCAGTGCTATTAATATTAATTTTTTGCGTTAAATCACCTTCACCCGAAGCAATATCACGCATTATCTGTGTGAGCGTGGTGATGGGTTTCGCGATCAAATGGGTGGCCCATAAAATCATCACTAAAATAATCAGTAAAATAATGACCACGGCTGTGCTGGTGGTGGTCACCGCTGCATTCACTGGGGCCTCAATCATGCTGTTAGGGACCAGTAAACCCACATACCAATCTAGGTAGGGCTGCTCTAATTGCAAGCGGTGATACACCACATAAAACTGCTCGCCTTTAAAGGTTACTTCATGACTGCCATTGAGGTTAGTACGCATTGCGGTATTAAGGTCACTAAATCCTGAGGTGTTGCTAAATTGCTGCTCTAACGCATCGAGTCCAT
The DNA here is from genome assembly GCF_041613455.1 of Pseudoalteromonas sp. Taxonomy (GTDB): domain Bacteria; phylum Pseudomonadota; class Gammaproteobacteria; order Enterobacterales; family Alteromonadaceae; genus Pseudoalteromonas. Next base: position 964 of record NZ_JBFJHD010000193.1, read on the forward strand.
CTTTACCGTTAGGGCCTTCATCGGTGGTAGAGAGTTTATGCCCTGACGCTTTGGAAAAGTGCACCACCTTTTGTTCGCTATCAAGTAAAAAGCCATAGCCTTGGTCGTTAAAGCGAATATTTTCGACCATGTCGTTAATTTTGTTCAGTTGTAAGTCAACACCGCCGACGCCCACCAGTTTACGCTGGGCGTTATAGACAGGTTGCTGCACCACGGCGGAGGCATCGCCGGTGGTTAAATCGACCGAAATAGGGCCCACATACAGCTTGTTAATTTGCATCGCTTCTTGCCACCAACCGCGTTTATAAGCGTAATACGGTTCGCCATTGTAATAAGCGGTGCGTTCATTTTCTTTAAAGTACTCACCGGTGATTGCTGAGGCAAAAAAAGCCGATAAGATATTTTCATCATTGGCGCTGATGCGTACAAAGTCTTGATTTATTGCCGCATAGCCGGGCACATTCTCTATAGGTTGATCACGCAGCTGCCAGGCGTCAAAAAAATTAACTAAATGTGGATTATTAATAAAGGTGGCCACCACTTTGCCGTATTGGGCAAAGTAGCTTTGCATAGAGAGTTGCTCGCTTTGCAGGTAGCTTTGCGCTTCACGCTCTATGTTTACTCGGGATAACGTGGCAATATGGTTAACAAAAAAAGTGGAGGCAATAATTAGTAAAATAGTAATTGTTCCACCAATCAATAATAATATTTTCTTCCGTAATGATAAATTATTTAGCATAAGTGCACATTTTGTTATTGTTTTAGTAACAGATATCTAAGCATATTTTGCTGATGATCTCTACGAAACACGATAATAATTGTTTATTTAATTAAAGGGCGAACGGCAGTGGATAAAAACAGCAATAATTTAGTGGTGCTTGGCGCTGGCTGGTTAGGACGTGCTTTATGTTTAAATGCCCAACAAGCCGGCTGGCAAGTCCAAGGGACGCACCGTAGTACGCAGCATGAATACGACTTTGAACGACAATTTGTGCTGGAAAATGGCCAGTTAAGCCATCAACTCGATTTACAAAATGCGTATTGGGTGTGTGCCATTCCTCCGCGCAGTCGTGATCGCGACAGTAATTACCCGGGCACCTTAACGGCGGCGCTTAAGTTAGCCACCCAGCTACATGCCAAGGGCGTATTACTCTGTTCATCAACCGGCGTGTATGACCAAGCGCCAGGTGTATATAGTGAAAGCAGCGCGATACACGTTAGCAATGAACGCCAAACTAGGCTGTATGATGCAGAGCAGCAAGTACTGGCGGTAGGGGGTAAAGTACTGCGTTTAGCTGGATTAGTGGGGCCAAATAGAGAGCCAGGCCGCTTTGTGGCAGGTAAAGAGCTCAACACTTCGAGTCAGCAAGTGGTTAATATGGTGCACCAACAAGATGTTATTAACGCGATATTTGCCGTTATTAGCCATTGGCAGCAAGGACAAAGCATTTACAATGTGGTTAACCCTTTGCATCCAACCAAAGCCGAGTATTACGCCGAAAAGTGCACACTTAATGGCGGCGAAATGCCACGTTTTAGCAGTGATGAAGTGGCTGAGCGCAAAGTGCTTGGCTCAGCCATTGAGGCGCTTGGATTTAGCTACCAACATGGTATTTAATCCCCGCGCAATTACACTGATTACTGCGTTGCCGAGGGCTGATAAGAAGGCAGCGGGTTGTTACTGAGCAACGAGCATAATTGCCCTTGGCTGAGTAGCGTATTAGCTGCTTCGATATCGGGGGCAAAATAGCGGTCTTTGTCGTAATAACTGACATGCTCGCGTAACAACAGCATAGCCGCTACAACTTTATCTGCTGCTTGCAATGGTTTTCTAAATTCAAGCCCTTGTGCAGCGGCGAGCCATTCGACGGCGAGTACCCCTTGCGTATTGTCGGCCATGTCACGCAAACGTCTTGCCGCAAAGGTCGCCATAGACACATGATCTTCTTGATTTGCCGAAGTGGGCAAACTGTCGACCGACGCGGGATGCGCCAACGATTTGTTTTCTGACGCCAGTGCCGCCGCGGTCACTTGCGCTATCATAAAGCCCGAATTAACGCCGCCATGTTCCACTAAAAAGGGCGGCAGTTTCGACAGGCTGGAATCAATTAATAACGCCATTCGGCGCTCGGCCAGCGCACCAATTTCGGCAATTGCCAGCGCTAAGTTGTCGGCTGCCATCGCCACTGGCTCAGCATGAAAGTTACCGCCAGAGATAATATCGCCGACATCGGCAAACACCAGTGGGTTATCGGTAACGCCATTCGCTTCGCACAATAACACCTCTGCGGCTTGGCGTATTTGCGTTAAACACGCGCCTAATACTTGTGGTTGGCAGCGTAGCGAATAGGGATCTTGTACTTTTTCGCAGTTAACGTGCGCTTCACTAATTTCTGACTGTGGGCTGAGCAACTCTCTAAACACCGCAGCGGTGTCTATTTGTCCGCGTTGGCCGCGAATGTCATGAATGCGCGCATCAAAAGGGGCACGACTGCCCATCGCTGCTTCAATACTCATAGCGCCTATCGCACAGCTTTGTGCGTATAGCTGTTCGGCTCTAAACAACCCTTGTAGCGCAAATGCGGTAGACGCTTGGGTGCCATTTAACAGTGCCAGTCCTTCTTTAGCCGCCAGTGTCAGTGGCTCAAGTCCGGCTATTTTTAACCCTTGCGCGGCGCTTATGATATTACCTTGATGACGCATTTCCCCTTCGCCTAATAAGGGTAAGCACATGTGGGCAAGGGGGGCTAAATCGCCAGAGGCGCCCACCGAGCCTTTTTTAGGCACACAAGGGTACACTTGGCTATTAAGCAATTGTATAAAAAACTCAATAACTTGTAAGCGAATGCCGGAAAAACCACGCGACAGCGAATTTACTTTTAGCGTGATCATCAATCTAACGGTGCTGTCATCCATATACTCGCCGATGCCTGCGGCATGAGAAAGTACAATAGAGCGCTGTAATAGCTCGAGTTCGCTGTTGGCAATTTTTGTGTTGGCTAATAAGCCAAAACCGGTATTAATGCCATACACAGTGCGCTGTTGTTTAATCACGTTTTGTACGGTTTGCGCGCTGGCAGCAATTTGCGACGCGGCCTCATCGGCTAAGCGTAACTTGATGGCACTGTTATTAATGTTACGCAGCGTCATTAAGTCGAGTGAGCCTGGGGTAAGCGTAAGTTCAAACATGATTATTCCTCGTTCAGCATGGGTAGGTCTAGGTTTTGTTGTTTAGCGCATTGCTTCGCTATGTCGTATCCGGCGTCGGCATGACGCATTACGCCGGTGGCAGGGTCATTCCATAGTACACGGCCAATGCGTGCAGCGGCTTCATCACTGCCGTCGGCCACAATCACCACGCCGGCATGTTGACTAAAGCCCATGCCTACACCGCCACCATGATGCAACGATACCCAAGTAGCGCCACTGGCAGTATTGAGCAACGCATTCAATAATGGCCAATCAGAAACCGCATCAGAGCCATCTAGCATGGCTTCGGTTTCACGATTGGGGCTGGCCACTGAGCCTGAGTCAAGGTGGTCGCGGCCAATCACTACGGGCGCCGATAACTCGCCACTGTTAACCATTTCGTTAAAGGCCAGTGCTAACCGAGCTCGATCTTTTAATCCTACCCAGCAAATACGTGCGGGTAATCCTTGAAATTGAATACGCTCGCGAGCCATATCTAACCAATTATGCAACTCTGGATTGTCGGGGATCAGTTCTTTCACTTTGGCGTCGGTTTTATAAATATCTTCTGGGTCGCCAGACAGTGCTACCCAACGAAATGGGCCAATGCCCTGACAAAATAACGGGCGAATATAAGCGGGTACAAACCCTGGAAAATCAAACGCGTTACTCACGCCCTGTTCAAAGGCCATTTGTCGAATGTTATTACCGTAATCGGTGGTCGCGGCACCGGCTTTTTGCAGTGCCAGCATCGCGGTTACTTGAACTGCCATTGACTGCTTAGCTGCGAGCACTACCGCCTCGGGGTCTTGTTCACGCATGCTTGCTGCATGTTGCAGTGTCCAGCCTTGCGGTAAATAGCCATTAAGGGGATCGTGTGCCGATGTTTGATCGGTAACGATATCCGGCGTTACTCCAGCACTGACCAGCTCACTAAATACATCTGCGGCATTGCCAAGTAAACCAACAGACAGTGCCTGTCCCTTTTGACAAGCGCTAGTGACCAATTGCAAGGCGTGCTGCAAATCATTGGCTTTAACATCGAGGTAGCCAGTTTTAATCCGAAAATCAATACGGGTTTCATCACATTCCACCACTAAGGCACTAAAACCTGCCATGGTCGCTGCCAGCGGTTGTGCGCCACCCATGCCACCTAGGCCGCCGGTTAACACCCATTTACCAGCGGCTGCGCCTGCAAAATGTTGTTTAGCCATGGCGACAAAGGTTTCGTAGGTGCCTTGGACTATGCCTTGCGAGCCGATGTAAATCCATGAACCGGCGGTCATTTGCCCGTACATCATCAAGCCCTTTTTATCCAACTCGTTAAAATGTTGCCAATTAGCCCAATGCGGCACCAAATTAGAATTGGCGATCAGTACACGAGGGGCATTACTGTGCGTTTTAAACACGCCAACCGGTTTGCCCGATTGCACCAATAAGGTTTCGTCATCTTCGAGCCTGTCGAGGGTGGCGATGATTTTGTCATAACTAGGCCAATCACGCGCGGCTCGGCCAATGCCGCCATACACCACAAGCGCATGTGGATGCTCGGCAACATCGGGATCTAAATTA
>NZ_JBFJHD010000194.1:0-5662 GCF_041613455.1 Pseudoalteromonas sp.
CATGCTCACTGTTGGTAGTTAGCTCAGATGAGCTCACGCAAACAATATTAAATGGCGTTGTTTGTGAGTTCAAGTGAGTAATGTAAGCCTGTGCAATCGCGCTACTGGCGCCAAATAAAATGATCGTTTTCATTTTTCACCTTTCGCTTTGTTTGAGCATTGGCCACTACTGCATACTGAGTTGGGCATTAAAAATCGACTAATATGATGGCGGTATTTAGCAAACACGCGATATACACTATCAGCAAAAAAGCGGATCACCGGTAAACGGATAATTTTAAGCCAAGGGTACTTGCCCACGCTACGCCATGCTTGGTAGGTCACATCTAAACCATAAATCATCTGTCCTGAGCTGGTTTGTGCTTGCAAAATATTCATTGCTTGGTGTTGATTAACCGTTGGAAATCGCCTGCTAAAGTCATCTGCATTAAGATCTTCAAGGGTGATTTTTTGCTCAATATCGCTGCGTTTTAAGTGTTGCATTGCTACCTGGCACAGCGGGCAATTTGCATCGTAAAAAATGATCATAATGTAACAGGCAATTATTTAACATGTTAATTATTACGCAGACAGTTGTGAAATGGATCTATTAAATAATCGCGCATGATGATATTAATAGTGCTCCATTATGCAAAGGAGTTTGATAAATGAGTGAACAATATGCCGCATTGCGAGCTAATGTAAATTTACTAGGGCAAATGCTTGGACAAACGATTAAAGATGCTCAAGGCCAAGCGATTTTAGATAAAGTTGAAGAAATAAGAGCTCTATCAAAGTCCTCGCGCAGTGGTAATGAAGCCGACCGACAAGCGTTAATCAACGTATTGCATGCGCTTAGTGATGAAGAGCTATTGCCGGTTGCCCGTTCATTTAATCATTTTTTAAACTTAGCGAACGTTGCTGAGCAATTTCATACCGTGTCACGCTTTAACGATGTCGGCTTTTGCCAACTCAACCCGCTCACTCAAACGTTAAAAACGTTAGCGGCCAAAACAAAAAGTGGTGAACTTAACGAAAATCACCTAGCTGAAACACTCTCGCAATTGCATATTAATTTAGTGCTTACGGCACACCCTACCGAAGTAACGCGACGTACTATGATCAACAAGCACGTTGAGCTTAGTGATTGTTTAGCGTCTTTAGAGCGCACCGATAACTTGCCACAAGAGCGTGATGCGCTGTTAAATCGTATAGCACAGCTGATAAGCCAAGCATGGCATACCGATGATATTCGCCGTTCACGACCCACTCCAGTTGATGAAGCCAAATGGGGCTATGCGGTGATTGAAAATAGCTTATGGCATGCTGTGCCACGCTTTTTACGTGAGTTTGATCAGCAAGTAAAAGAGCATTTAAGTTTAGCGCTGCCTATCAACTACAGCCCAATTGAATTTACCTCGTGGATGGGGGGCGATCGGGATGGTAACCCATTTGTAACCGCAGAGGTGACCAAAGAAGTGCTTGATCATGGCCGCTGGATGGCGCTTGATTTATATAGCCGCGACCTAGACACGCTGAGCGCTGAGTTGTCTATGTCAGATGCCAGTGATGAAGTGATAAAGCTAGCTGGGCAGGAGTTTGAACCTTATCGTTGTATCATTAAAAACTTAAAAAATAAAGTGGCCGAAACGGTGCTGCACCTAAGCGCAAAAATAAAAAATAAGCGCACTGAAGCACAAGATTTAATTACCGATATTAATCAAATAAGGCACCCAATTGAGGCATGTTATCGCTCGTTGTTAAAGTGCAATATGAAAGTGGTGGCGGACGGTTTGTTACTTGATGTGTTGCATCGAGTAAATAGTTTTGGCCTACGTTTGGCAAAGTTAGATGTGCGCCAAGATGCATCGCGCCACACTGAGGTGTTTTCTGAAGTAACCCGTTATTTAGGTTTAGGAGATTACGGACAGTGGCAAGAGCAAGATAAACAAGCGTTTTTATTAGCCGAGCTTAACTCGCGCAGGCCGCTACTTCCTAAACGTTGGCAGCCAAGCCCCGAGGTGCAAGAAGTGCTTGATACCTTTGATGTGATTGCCAGTCAAGATGAGCAAACATTTGGCTTGTATATTATTTCTATGGCGCGGACCGCCTCCGATATTTTAGCGGTACAGTTGTTATTAAAAGAAACGGGCTGTCGCTTTAAACTTCCCGTTACTCCGTTGTTTGAAACCTTAGATGACTTAAATGACGGCCATAATGTGATTGCCACTTTGCTGGATAATGACTGGTATCGTGGGCAAATTGATAACACGCAAAACGTGATGATAGGGTATTCAGACTCGGCCAAAGATGCCGGTATGATGGCTGCAGGCTGGGCGCAGTATGAAGCGATGGATAAGCTCGTGCAATTAGCTGATAAGCGGGGAATTGAACTGGTGTTATTCCATGGCCGTGGTGGCACAGTGGGGCGCGGCGGTGCACCGGCTGCACAAGCATTGCATTCGCAACCACCGGGGTCGTTAAAAGGTGGATTACGGGTTACAGAGCAAGGCGAAATGATCCGCTTTAAATTTGGCTTACCTAATGTGGCACTGCAAAGCTTAAATATTTACGCGGGCGCGGTGCTACAAAGTAATTTATTACCGCCACCAGAGCCCAAAGCACAATGGCGCGAAGTAATGGCCTTGATAAGCGCGCAATCGTGTGAGCATTACCGGAATGTGGTACGCCATGACGAAAATTTTGTGCCGTACTTTAGAATGGCCACGCCAGAGCTTGAGCTATCTAAGTTACCGCTGGGCTCTCGCCCCGCGAAACGTAATCCTAATGGTGGTGTAGAAAGCTTACGGGCTATTCCGTGGATATTTGCTTGGAGCCAAAACCGGTTAATGCTGCCTGCGTGGCTGGGTGCATTAACGGGATTAAAAGCGGCCTTAGCAAAATACGGCGCTGAGACATTACAAGAAATGAGCTTGCAATGGCCATTTTTTCGAGCACGACTTGAAATGCTTGAAATGGTGTTTAGTAAAGCCGATAGCTGGCTGAGCGAACATTATGATAATGCGCTGGTAGAAGATATGTACAAACCGCTTGGAGTCACGCTGCGTAAAGAGCTTGCTGAAGCGATAAGTTTGGTGCAGTCGCTCAGCCCACAAAAGAGCTTACTTGCCGATCAGCCGTGGATCAAAGAGTCGATTGCACTGCGTAACCCATACACCGATCCACTTAACGTATTACAGGTAGAGTTATTACGTCGCTCGCGCACCAGTGAGCATGGTAGTGAGGGCGATATTGATAATGCGCTGATGATCACCATGACCGGCATTGCAGCGGGCATGCGCAATACCGGATAATATTAAAATGACTAACAGAGGAGCTGTATTGCTCCTCTTTTTTTGCGTTAAACTAGCAATTCAGGTGCTAACCTTTTAAACTACTTAGCCATTGAATAATTAAAATATATTATGGCTTCAGCAACTTATTTAGTACAACACGATACTGCACTAACAAACTCACATATCACCTTAAGCGTCGCGCAAACTCAGGCGTTACGCAATCAATTGAAAACCCAGCGTGGTATTTTAAACGCCCAAGACATTGCCCATTTATGTGCCCAATTTGATGTTTCAGTCGATGCTTTGCTGCAAGGTTTAGTGCCGCTCGCGGCTGAATTTGCGGTAGCCCCAGTGTCGCAGTTTCATGTGGGAGCGATTGTAAAAGCAGTGGATGGCAATAACGAGACTCACTTTTACTTTGGCGCGAATGTGGAGTTTAACCAGCAAGCACTGAGTTTAGTGGTACATGGCGAACAATCGGCGATTAATAATGCTTGGTTAAATGGCGCAAAAAAAATAGAAAAAATTGCCATTAGTGACGCTCCCTGTGGCTATTGCCGCCAGTTTATGAATGAGCTGGCCGATGCCAAGCAACTCGACATATTATTACCCGAGCAGCATTTTAAATTAACCGAATTACTGCCGCACTCCTTTGGCCCAACTGATTTAGGGAATCAATTTAGTTTATTTAATCCGGCGCCGCAAACGCGTCGCTTTACAGATAACACGATTGATCCGCAGTTAGCGCGTGTTGCGCTGGCGGCCTATGTGCCCTATAGCCAAAACTACAGTGCGGTAAAAATATCAACGGTTGCCGATGGTGACTTTTATGGCAGTTACGCAGAAAATGCCGCCTATAGCCCGAGCTTATCGCCATTACAAAGTGCGTTGAGTCAGCTGTTTTTAGCTGGAGGAAGTTTTGATAAGCACAACGTTACGGGTATTACGCTATTAGAAACCGCAGGTCATGAAAACCAAGCGGGTGTGGCGCATGCGGTATTAGCAAGTTTTGCCCAGTTACCGCCATTGCAGGTGATTAGCGCCTCACTGAGCTAAAAACAATAAAGCACAGCGCGTGCTGTGCTTTATTCATAACCAAGAGTAGTTTAACCCAGTAACACTTTTGCCGCTTCTATAACTACAGCAACTGATTTTCTTTCAATTTCGCCGTGGTCGACATTTGGAATTTCTTGGCGAGTACGATTAACTAATACGCCCGCTACACAGGCGGCTTGTAAGCCTAGTGCCGCACACATAGTAAATAAGGTGGCCGATTCCATTTCGTAGTTCATTACGCCTAGCTGTTGCCATTCTTCGCAGCTGCCTTGTAATGATTTTGGCACATAGCCCGAGTGTGTATCGTAACGCTCTTGTCCTGGGTAAAAAGTATCGCTAGAGGCGGTAATACCAATATGAAAATCGATATTTAGGTTTTCACACGCTTTTACCATTGCTTGGGTAGCAAAAAAGTCAGACACAGCAGGGTAGCTAAGCGGGGCAAAATGTTGGCTGGCGCCATCTAAACGTACCGATGCTTGGCTAATTAAAATATCGCCCTCATTAATGTGCGGTTGAATTGCACCTGTGGTGCCAATGCGTAAAAAGCTGCGAACCCCTAATTGTGCTAATTCTTCAACAGCAATTGACGTAGATGGACCACCAATGCCGGTAGAGCACACCACCACAGAGTGACCATTCAATTGACCTAAAAACACATGAAATTCACGCGTTTTAGCTAGGCAGGTAGGGTTATCTAACAGTTTTGAAATACGTGCTGCGCGATCGGGGTCGCCGGGAACAATAGCAAGTTTAGCACCGTGAAGATCGTCTACAGATAGCCCTAAGTGAAATACCTTTTTCATAACTAAGCCTTAAATAAAATTACTGTCAATTTAACATCATTACTATAAAAGCGCGTTTAGTACAGGACGTATGTCCGTGTTAATTTATTTTGATTTATTCATTCACATTGAATATTCAAGCAAAAGTTAAAATACCGCGTAAAATGAGGCGGTTGACTTGTTTACTCAGACATTATATTGATCACTATAAGTGATGATAAAAATAACGTGTACAATCAACTGTTTTATATTAATTTGTTATTATTCATTAAGTTATAAGCTGTTTGTGCGCTGTAATAACACAGGCTATAGCGATACAAGTGACACGTGACGAGCGCCAAAATACGCACTGCAGAAATTTTTGTTAATGTTTGGTTTTTTGCCATTGTGCATAACTAAGCACTATTAACGCACAAAATACACAGAATTATAAGGGTTTACTATGAGCACAGATTTTCAAGCATTTAAACGTAAAATTGAGCATTGTTTATGCGCCCCGGGTGATGGCGTGTATACCGTTAACACCGCAAAAGAGCGCAAAGCCGC
>NZ_JBFJHD010000195.1:0-5658 GCF_041613455.1 Pseudoalteromonas sp.
TGGCCGTTATTGACACCGGTATTGGGGTTGATCCTGCCCATCATAACAAGTTATTTAGCGCATTTACCCAAGCCGATAGCTCCACCTCACGGCAATTTGGCGGTACCGGTTTAGGCTTAACGATAGCCAAAGAACTCAGCGCACTCATGAATGCCAGTATCACCTTAGAAAGCGAACCCGGCAACGGTTCTACCTTTACCTTAACCGTTGAATTAGCCACCAGCGCGCCGCAACAACAGGCTATAAAATGCCTTGCTAAAACGAATATTACCGCGCTAAAAATCCTGGTTGCTGAAGATAACCCCGTTAATCAAATGGTGATCAAAGCGATGTTGAACACATTAGGCATTACGCCACACATGGTTGCGAATGGCGAGCAAGCCGTCGCAGCTGTAAAGCAACAATCGTTTGACATTGTGCTGATGGATTGTCAAATGCCGGTTATGGATGGCTATCGTGCTACCGCGCTGATCAGAGAATGCTACAGTACAGAGCAGCTGCCTATTATTGCTTTGACCGCCGACGTGATGCCGGAAAATAAAGCCCATGCAGAAGCCGTTGGCTTTAACCAGCACCTTGCAAAACCCTTAGAACTCGATAAGCTCACTGCATGTTTATCTCAATACGTCACGGTACATGAACACTAACTTTGTTACGCTAAAACTACTTATTGCCTTGGTTATAACCGCTGTTAGTCACTTAACTGTGGCACAAAACTGTATCACCCAATTGAGTGACTATGAGTTTATTCTTCAGAGTAAACAGCAAGGCTTACTGCGCTATGCAAACGAGCACCACCAGCCAGCATTTAATTACCATGCAAGCCCTCCTTTTAGTGATTATTTACACTATAGCTATCAATATATTCAACAAGCAAACCCTCGCGCAGCGTTACCTTGTCCGGTGTTTACGCAAACCTATCAACAGTTAGTGGCACAAGGCAGCCGTACGCCCACTGCTACCATTAGTGATATTATTGCGCCATTTGAGCTGGTACGCCCTCACAGTAACAAGGTAGCGCTGTTGGTACATGGCTTGACCGACTCTCCTTTTACCTTTCACGATTTAGCGCAAGTGTATTATCAACAAGGCTACACCGTACGTACTATTTTATTACCGGGTCATGGCAGTGCCGCCAGTGCGTTACAAACGGTGGGGGTTGCACACTGGCAGCAAACACTGCAATACGCGATTAACCGTGCATTAATAGATTTTGAGCAGGTCATTTTAGGCGGCTACTCTACTGGCGCCGCATTAATTATTGACCACCTTACCACCCACACAGTCTCGCCCAAAATAACCGCATTAATGTTGTTTTCACCGGGTTCAGAGCCGCATAATAAACAGGGGTGGATGGCCAAATGGCTTGATTTCATTCCATTTGTGGATTGGATCGATAAAGATGCCGATGTCGATTTTGCTAAATATGAGTCGTTTCCCCTGCATGCTGCCGCCGCTGCACACCAAGCTATGTCGCAGATCAGCATCAATAAGCTAAATAAACGCCCAGCGCTCACCATACCGTTATTTAGCGTGTTGAGTGATATAGATGCCACCATAGATACTCAGGCCACCCTAAAGCTACTCAATACGCTGCATAAAAATAACGCCCCACAGTATAAACAGCTCGACACCTTAGTGCTGTATGGCAATAGCGCTATTTTACCCCCACAGTTTGCCAAGGATTACCGTGTAATAAACCCACAATGTAATAATAAACACTGTAAACGCATTCGCGGTATCTCACATATTGCCATCGTTAATGCGCCTGCAAACCCGCACTATGGCCGCAACGCGGTGTATCGCAATTGTGGCAGCTTTATTGGCGGCGAAGATAAATATAAAACCTGTAAAACCACTGTCACGCCTGAATTAGGTGAACGTACCGCCGCGCATTTAAAGCAATACCCCACGTTGCAACGACTCACCTATAATCCTTTTTTTACCGAGCTCACTGAGCAAATAAGCATTTTTATACACAATGTAGAACACGCACAAGGTAAGCAGTAATGGCAAACTTTTCGCATCAATGGTTTAGTAGCATCAAGCAAATAGCAGACACACAATGGCAGCGCTTTTTTGGCGATGAGCCATTTACCCATCATGCTTTTTTAGCGGCCTTAGAGCAAAGTCAGTGTGTTAATAAAGCAACTGGCTGGCAACCCTATCATTTAGCCGTTTATGAAGACGATACCCTGGTTGCTTTAGCGCCGGGTTATTTAAAAAGTCACTCCTATGGTGAGTATGTGTTCGACTGGGCATGGGCTGAAGCTTACCAACAGCATGGCTTAGCGTATTACCCTAAATGGCTGTGTGGTATTCCATTTAGCCCCATTGCAGGCAAGCGTATTGCTATACAGCACAGTGCGCCTGATCGGGTGTATCAATATATTACTGAGCAACTCAGTGTGCAGTGCACTGAGCAAGGCTGGTCTGGCTGGCACGTTAACTTTTGCGATTTAACTCAAGCCACACAACTCAGCGAGCAACAAGCGATGCTTAGAATCGGCGTGCAGTTTCAGTGGTTTAATGCCGGCTTTGCGAGCTTTGATGATTTTTTACAAACACTGAATGCGCGTAAACGCAAAGCAATAAAAAAAGAACGCGCCAAAATAGCTCAACAAAATATAACCATTGAGTGGTTACAAGGAACGCAAATTACGCCAGATATTATGCAGTTGTTTTGTGAGTTTTATCAGCGTACCTATTTAAAGCGCTCGGGTCACTTAGGTTATTTAAATAGTCAATTTTTTACCCTGCTGCACGCACTGATGGCCGACAAACTAGTGATTATGCTGGCAAAAAAACACGGCGCCATTATTGCTGCAACGCTGAGCTTAATTGGCGAAAACACCCTCTATGGTCGCTATTGGGGAGCCAGTGAAGCGGTAGACTCATTGCACTTTGAGCTGTGTTATTACCAAGGAATTGAGTTTGCAATACAGCATAAACTCAGCTGCTTTCATGCAGGCGCGCAGGGGGAGCATAAAATAGCCCGCGGCTTTGCACCGGTGCTCACGTATTCGGCACACCATATAGTTGATGACATGTTTAGCCATGCTATTAACGATTACCTTGCCCGCGAGCGCCAGCACATTACGCTTTATAAAGCCCAGTGCACTGCGTTACTGCCGTTTAAAAATCAGTAATTGATTATTGGCCGGCATCGCGGTATCACTGACTAAGCTTAACCCTGCTTGCTGCGCCAGTGATTCAACTGCAGCAAAATCACGAATGCCACTGTGTGGATCGCGGGCAGTTAAATGCGCGTTAAATTCAGCATTGCTGTGACTGGTAAATTCACCGTTATATTTAAACGGGCCATATATACACAGCACACCTTGACAGTTTAAATGACGCTTTACCCCAGCAAAAAAGCGCACAATTAATTCCCAGCTCACTATATGAAAGGTATTTGCCGTATATATCGCATCCACTTTATCGATTGGCCAGGCATCATTTAAATCAAGCGTAAGGGGGGCATGCAAATTAGCTAGCTTGGCCTCGCTATGCCATAACTTGATCCCTTCATGGTTTATTACTCTATCACTGCAGTACCACTGTAAATGGGGTAATTGCTGGGCAAAATAGACACTGTGCTGACCGGTGCCCGAGCCAATCTCAAGCACTGTTTTAGCGTTGGCTAATGCCGGTTTTAGCTGCGTTAAAATGGGCTGTTTATTATTTTCACAGGCTTGTGAAAAAGGTTTAAGCATGCTGTTGCACCTTCATTGAAATTTACTGCACTACAGTAAAACAAATTTAGCGCAGGTTGTCGTGAATAAATTCAACTATAAAATTAAAACTGTTTAATATCATCACGTTAACCTAACTCCATAAGGCTGGTACAGAATATGCTCTTACTATATAGCTCGCGTAATGAGTTAATTACTTTAAAAGGATTAAATTATGACTATCTCTCCCTACACCGCTGTTGATGCTGTTATGGCGCTGACTAACAAGCAGCCTCCTAAAACACCCGCTACTACTGACCACAGAGCGCTAGTCATCGAGTTACTTTCTCACCCCTCACCACATCAAAATACACCGCAAGCAGATCAAATCTTCATTGTTGGCTACAATTAATACTCTGTTTAGTCATCTATTGCACTATGATTAAAACGGTATTATGTAAGTCGGCTTAAACACCCAGTTAAGCCGACTTTTAGTGGTTTTATTCATTAGTTAATTACCTTGCTGCGGCGGGCTTTTTAACTACCCCCTTGTAAATATCAGCAACCGCACCATATCTTTTACTATACAAGGTCGTTTATGACTAAAATTAAACTGCACTCGCAATAGGCACGCTTTTTATTGTCATGCATCTCCCTCTTTAAGGAGCACATTTTATGAGTAACTTTAGAACCGAATCGGACAGTATGGGTGAACTACAAGTCCCTGTTAATGCACTGTATAAAGCACAAACGCAACGTGCTGTGAATAACTTTGCCATTAGTGGTTTAACAATGCCAAAGCAGTTTGTGTCCGCCCTTGCTTACATTAAACAAGCGGCAGCACAAAGCAACTGCGAGCTGGGCCACTTAAGTAGCAGCAAAGCGGCGGCGATAACGCAAGCCTGCCAAGCCGTTATTGATGGCGAGCATGATGAGCAGTTTCCTGTCGATATTTTTCAAACCGGTTCGGGCACCAGTTCAAATATGAATGCCAATGAAGTCATTGCGACCTTAGCCAGCCGTATTGCAGAGGAAAACATCCACCCTAATGACGACGTTAACATGGGGCAAAGTTCAAACGATGTGATCCCCACAGCGATAGCACTGAGTAGTGCAATCAATGTGGTGTATCAATTACGCCCTGCACTCAATAAGCTGGTGCAGCATTTAGAGCAGAAAAAAGATGAAGTTGGGGCGATTGTTAAAACCGGTCGTACACATTTAATGGATGCCATGCCCGTCACCTTCGCGCAAACGTTAAGCGCATGGCAAGCGCAAATTAATCATGCGGCGCAGGGGATTGAGCATGCATTAAAACCCGTGTGTCAACTTGCTCAAGGCGGCACCGCGGTAGGCACAGGTATAAATGCCGATCCGCAGTTTGCCAAGCTATTTGCACAAAAGCTCAGTGAAAATGTAGGGATTACCTTTACCCCAAGTGACAACTTTTTTTATAACATTGGCTCGCAAGATGCCATTGTGGCGCTTTCAGGGCAGTTAAAAGTACTGGCTGTGGCGCAAATGAAAATAGCCAATGACCTACGCTGGATGAATTCAGGGCCACTAGCCGGCTTGGGTGAAATAGAACTTGAAGCACTGCAACCCGGTTCATCAATTATGCCCGGCAAGGTTAATCCCGTGATCCCCGAAGCCGCAGCGATGGTAAGCGCACAAGTGATTGGCAACGACGCTACAATCACCGTGGCCGGTCAGTCTGGTAACTTTGAGTTAAATGTGATGCTGCCGGTGATTGCCTATAATATTTTACAAAGTATTGAACTGTTGGCTAATAGTGCCGATGCATTAGGTGATAAAGCGATTGCTAGTTTTAAAGTGAATCAAACTAATATTGATAAAGCCTTGGCTAAAAACCCTATTTTAGTGACCGCGCTGAATCCGGTGATCGGCTATGAAAAAGCAGCAAAGATTGCCAAACAAGCCTATAAAGAAGCACGCCCTATTATCGATGTTGCCGAGCAACAAA
>NZ_JBFJHD010000196.1:0-5642 GCF_041613455.1 Pseudoalteromonas sp.
CAAGATAACGGCCCGCAAGATGATAAAATAACAATTAATAAAAACCCTTACCCTAGCACTTACACCCCGGTTGCAAACAGCACAACATTAATTACCAATGCCACCGTTTTGACCGGCACGGGTGAGCGTTTGGATGACGCCGATGTGTTACTTGTTGCTGGTAAAGTACAGCAAGTGGGTAAAGACCTAACAGCACAAGCTGATGTCACCATTGACGCTCAAGGCAAATGGGTTACACCTGGGATCATCGATGTACACTCACATTTAGGGGCTTATCCAAACCCTTCGGTTGAGTCGCACCAAGATGGTAACGAAATGACCAGCCCAAATACCGCCGAGGTGTGGGTGGAACATTCAGTTTGGCCACAAGATCCCGGCTTTAACCGCGCGCGTGAAGGGGGCATTACCTCGTTACAAATTTTACCCGGCTCTGCCAACTTATTTGGTGGTCGTGGCGTGACACTTAAAAATGTACCTGCGCATACAATGCAGGGAATGAAATTTCCTGATGCACCTTATGGCTTAAAAATGGCGTGTGGTGAAAACCCCAAACGTGTTTATGGGCGTAAAGGCACGTTACCGTCAACACGTATGGGCAATATGGCCGGTTACAGAATGGCGTGGGCCGAAACGGTAGAATATAAACGCGCATGGGATAAATATGACGCCGATTATGCGGCGGGTAAAAACCCCGAAGCGCCGGCTCGCGATATTAAATACGATACGCTGCGTGGGGTATTAGAAGGCGAAGTGATGATCCATAACCACTGTTATAAAGCAGAGGAAATGGCGATGATGATCGACTTATCTAAAGAGTTTGGTTATCACGCGGGCACCTTCCATCACGGTATTGAAGCCTATAAAATTGCTGACTTACTCGCTGAAAATGGTTCGTGTGCAGCGCTTTGGCCAGATTGGTGGGGCTTTAAAATGGAAGCCTACGACATGGTACAAGAAAACGTTGCGATTGTTGATGCGGTGAAAAACTCATGTGCCGTGGTGCACTCTGATTCAGACACCACTATTCAGCGCTTAAATCAAGAAGCGGCTAAAGTAATGTATCGTGCAAACCAAAATGGCTTTGATATTTCAGAGCAACACGCGATCAAATGGATCACCGCGAATGCGGCTAAATCATTGGGCATTGAAGATAAAACCGGTTCATTAGAAGCAGGTAAACAAGGCGATGTGGTTATTTGGGATCAAAACCCATTTAGTGTCTATGCAAAAGCCGAGCAAGTATTTGTTGATGGCGCAAAAGTGTACGACAGAAACGATAGCGCATTCCAAGCACAAAGTGATTTTATGTTAGGTCAACAATAAGGAGCACCCAGAATGAAAAAATTATCACGTTCGTTTTCGCTTTCTCTGGTTGCTGCAGGGTTATTAGCATCGGGCGCAGTAAGCGCACAATCACTGGCTATTATTAACGCCACATTGCACACCGCCACAGAGCAAGGGGTATTACAAGACGCAAGTATTGTGATGGATAATGGCAAAATTACTGCCATTAACCCAACTGCAATCACAGCCGATAAAGTAATCGATGCGCAAGGGCAAATTGTTACCCCAGGTTTTATTGCCAGCATTAACCAATTAGGCTTAGTGGAAGTTGGCGCTGTTGCAGGCTCGCGTGATGCGGGTGATGACAAAGCGGGTATCGATTTTGATGTAAGTTTGGCATTTAATCCACGCTCAAGCTTAATCCCGTATGCACGCAAAGGTGGGATCACGCGCGATGTGATCACCCCGCACGGTGGCGACAGTATTTTTGCCGGCTTGGCAAGTGTGGTCGACTTAAGTGGCACGTTTGACAGCGTGGTACAAAAACACGCGGCATTAGTCGTGCATTTAGGTGAGCGCAGAAAAGGCTCGCGGGCATTCACGTTACAAACCTTCATTAATAAGCTAGATGAGCATAAAACCAAAGCGGCTAAAAAGCCGAAGAAAGATGCCGACAAACCCAGTGCCGAAGACACTATCATGGTTAAGGTACTCAGTGGTGACATGCCCGTCGTGGTGAGCGTATCGCGTGCCGCCGATATTGTTGAGCTAATTAAGGTTAAACAACAATTTGGCATTAATTTAGTGCTTAATGGCGCGCAAGATGCGGTGGTGGTTAAAGAGCACCTAGCGAAAGCAAACGTGCCGGTGATCATCAGTGCTATGGATAACCTACCAGGCAGCTTCGATTCACTGAACGCCAGTTTAAACAACGCGGGCATGCTTGAGCAAGCCGGTGTGAAGGTGTTATTAACCGTGGGCGGTGATGCCAGCCATAACGTCTACCAACTTCGTTTTGATGCTGGTAATGCGGTTTCCTACGGTATGAGCCAGCAAGGCGCATTAAAAGCGGTAAGCGCTAACGTGGCCGATGTATTTGCTATTAATGCCGGAAGCTTGGCCGTTGGTAAAGCAGCGGATGTGGTGATGTGGAGTAACGATCCGTTTGAGCTCAGTAGCCATGTCAACAAAATGTTTATTAACGGCGTGGAAGTAACCACTCAATCGCGCCAAGACAAACTGCGTGAACGTTATACCACTGACTCAACGATGCCACGCGCTTATACTAAATAACCTTAGCTCTACTTGATATTAGTCTTACAAGGTCGCCTCGTGCGACCTTTTTATATGCATAAAAAAGCCGCTCACTGTCACCAGTGAGCGGCTTTTAACGGTTAAACGATTAAACTAATTTAGCCAGAATATCGTTAAAGGTAGTGCTTGGACGCATTGCTTTAAAGGCTGCATCATCGTTAGGCTGGAAGTAACCGCCTAAGTCTACTGCTGGACCTTGTGCATCGTTTAGCTCATTAACAATTTGTTCTTTGTTAGTTTCAAGATCAGCGGCGATTTGAGTGAACTGTGCTTTCAGTTCGCTATCGTCATTTTGCTTAGCAAGTTCTTGTGCCCAGAATAACGATAAGAAGAAATGAGAACCACGGTTATCAATTTCTTTAACTTTACGTGAAGGCGATTTGTTTTCTGCTAAGAAAGTACCGGTAGCTTTGTCTAGGGTATCAGCAAGCACTTGTGCTTTTTTGTTACCCGTAGTCACACTTAAGTGCTCAAGTGATGCAGCTAGTGCTAAAAATTCGCCTAATGAATCCCAACGTAAGTGGTTTTCTTTTTCGAACTGTTGTACGTGCTTAGGTGCTGAACCGCCAGCGCCTGTTTCAAACAAACCACCACCGTTCATTAATGGCACGATTGATAGCATTTTAGCACTGGTACCCAGCTCTAAAATTGGGAATAGATCAGTGAGGTAATCACGTAATACGTTACCCGTAACCGAAATCGTATCTTTGCCTTCTTTAATGCGGGCTAACGAGAATAAGGTTGCTTCAAGCGGCGGTAAAATTTGAATTTCTAAACCACTGGTGTCGTGATCTTTAAGGTAGGTATTCACCTTTTTGATTAACTGCGCATCGTGAGCACGGTTTTCGTCAAGCCAGAACACGGCTGGTGTACCGGTTGCACGTGCACGGTTTACTGCAAGCTTAACCCAATCTTGAATTGGTGCGTCTTTAGCCTGACACATACGCCAGATATCGCCTTGCTCAACACTGTGCTCTAGTAAAGTAGCGTCACTGTTATTATCTACAACACGGATAGAACCAGCAGCTTTTGCTTCAAATGTTTTATCGTGTGAACCGTACTCTTCCGCTTTTTGTGCCATTAGGCCAACGTTTGGCACGCTACCCATAGTGGTCGGATCGAACGCGCCATGCTCTTTACAGAAATCGATAGTCGCTTGGTAAACACTTGCATAGCTGCGATCAGGAATAACAAAGCTAGTGTCTTGTAATTTACCGTCGTTATTCCACATTTGACCGCTTGAACGGATTGCCGCAGGCATAGACGCATCGATGATCACATCACTTGGTACGTGTAAGTTAGTAATACCACGGTCAGAGTCAACCATTGCGATAGCAGGGCGATTTGTGTATACCGCTTCAATATCCGCTTCAATTTCAGCGCGTTTTGCGTCATCTAAAGTTTGAATTTTGGCGTACACGTCGCCTAAGCCGTTGTTTACATCAACGCCAAGCTCTTCAAAAAGTGCGCCATGTTTAGCAAACACGTCTTTGTAGAATACTTTTACTGCATGACCAAAGATGATTGGATCAGATACTTTCATCATGGTCGCTTTCATATGTAGCGAGAATAACACGCCTTTTTCTTTAGCTGCGTCAATTTCAGCGGCTAAGAATGCTTGTAGTTTCGCTGCGCTGATACGTGATGCATCAATAACTTCGCCAGCGAGTAGTGGGGTGCTTTGCTTAAGTACCGTCACGTCACCATTGGTAGCAACATGTTCAATACGTACGTCGGTGGCTGCATCAACTGTCATTGATTGCTCAGAGCCAAAGAAATCGCCTTCGCTCATGCTAGCAACGTAAGAGGCAGAGTCTTTGCTCCACGCACCCATTGAATGTGGGTTGTTACGTGCGTATTCTTTTACTGAAGCTGGTGCGCGACGATCTGAGTTACCTTCACGTAATACTGGGTTTACTGCACTGCCTTTAATTTTGTCGTACGCCGCTTGAATTGCTTTTTCTTCGTCATTTTTAGGTTCTACAGGGTAATCTGGAAGTGCATAACCTTTCGCTTGAAGTTCTTTTATTACCGCGCGAAGCTGAGGTACAGACGCACTGATATTTGGTAATTTGATGATGTTAGCGTCAGGTGTTTTAGCCAGCTCACCCAATTCTGCAAGGGCATCACCAATACGCTGTTCTTCAGTTAAATATTCAGGGAAGCTGGCAATTACACGACCTGCTAAAGAGATATCGCGAGTTTCAACTTCAACACCCGCCGCATTGGTATATGCTTGGATGATAGGTAGCAACGAATAAGTTGCCAGTGCCGGAGCTTCGTCCGTTTTTGTATAGATAATTTTTGATGTCATCATCATTCCTAGATAGTTGGCCCTTCAGACCATATTCAACAATGCAAAGAAACCATTGCTAACCGCGTTTAAATACCGTTAAGTATCAATCAGTAAGCAATGAGCAGTCGGTTAGGTGTTAATACTCAAATTACCTTATAAAGCAACAAGGTAGAATAATCACACCTGACGAACTCGTGTCGTATTTATAACTAAAAATTTAATATAATTAAATTAGCCTTTAGGCTAGCGTAATACGTTATTTTTCGGGTAAAGAGTGTAACAAGCTTGGTTAAAAAGGGCTAGAGTTTGCAAGCACCATACAAGCAGTTAAGCATTCAATAGTGAAATTATTGGGGTAGATAAAATAAATTCAAGGATTAGGGTTGAATTTGCACAGAATGAGGCAATAAATACAGCAGAAGTGATGAAAAAATGAAGGGATCAAGCGAGGATCTAAAAAGGTCGCTCGCTTTTGTTGTACACTATGATGGTCACTCTAAAATATCGCCGTTAGGGGCTATATTTTTAGCGTGCAAGCCTTTAGGGCCTTGTTCTAATTCGAATGTTACATCTTGACCAGCTTTAAGCGTCTTATAACCGTCCATTACAATCGTTGAGTAATGAGCGAAAATATCATTCTCGCAGCCGTCTTCTACGATGAAACCAAAACCTTTGGCGTTGTTGAACCATTTGACTTTACCACAAGCCATACTTCTACATCCTTCTATAAGTTGACTAATTTAGTTAA
>NZ_JBFJHD010000197.1:0-5624 GCF_041613455.1 Pseudoalteromonas sp.
CTGTGAAATAATGTGTAGCATCAATTAGCCAATAATTTAGCCTATAAATCGCAGCTGAGAGTTGATTATATGCGGGTATTTCACGCATCAAACTGCCTGTATTTTGCACCAAAATATAACTTTAGGGTTCAAAATAGACCCCGTTTACAAAAATATATTCGCATCAATTACTCTTACTGACCTTGTGTTTTCCGCCCCTAAACAGCTCGATTTTCATACCAATTGAAATCCTATAAATCGTGAGTACTATCTTGTATTAGTGTTTAAATTGGTATTATTTTAATCCCACTTAACATTTAGTACATATTTTGCACCAACATTGAAAACCCGTATCTAGTTAATAAATAACAAAAAAGTGTTAAATACTGTGAAAAAATATAATTTTTTTAATTTATTTCTGGACAATTTATTTTCCTCAGCTAACATCTAGACAGAACATAGTTATTTCCTCACAACTCTACACGCCCTATGATTTGAGCTTTAACAGACTCTATTTGCGGGAAGTAGATACACACCCTGATATGTATTCGAAGTTTATCTTCATCAGTTTGCAAATTCAGGCAATTAATTGCCCGCACACTGACATCCGGAGCAGGCTAACAAGCTAACTCCGTCAATTTGAACGAATCCACACATGTGGACGATCTTAAAGATTTTGCTATCTTAAGGCCTATACCCCTGCGCGTCAGGAAATTGCCAAAATATAGCGAAGGGTGCACTGCTGGGCCTATAAAAAGGTATATGTTGGAATGATGACACTTTCCTCCATGCCCGTAACACATCGGGCAGACGCTGAATCTGGGCATTGCTTTGATGCCAACCGCCATTGGGCGGCTTCTTTAACGCTCGGTTTTTGTTCTCAAAACAGTGGCGATACACGTGTTACGCGCATGAATATTGCTCGTCATTATGGTCCATTACGGGTACAAAGACCTTTTTATCCAGAAGGCCGCGATGGCTGTTGCCATGTATATTTACTGCATCCCCCCGGTGGTGTCGTAAGCGGTGATGCACTGAACATTGATATTACTGTTGGCACTGGCGCCCACAGTTTAATCACCACTCCTGCTGCCAATAAGCTTTACAAAGCCGACAGCAATGGCGTTGCGTGGAGCCAAACCACTAATTTAAGCGTCGCAGATGACGCTATTTTAGAATGGTTACCACAAGAAACTCTGGCCTTTGATGGCTCTCGCGGTGTGCAAACTTTTAATATTGAGCTGGCTAAAACTGCTAAATGCCTTGGCTGGGAAATACTCGGCTTGGGTCGCCCTGCCAGTGAGCTGCCATTTGCCAGCGGTTCAATTGAACAGCGCTTTCAATTAACCCAAGACGGTAAGCCATTGTGGTTAGAGCGACAAAGTTTAGACCCCAGTCATCCACGATTTAACGGTAAGTGGGGCCAAGGCGGAGCCACCGTGCATGGTACATTTTGGACTGTAGGGTTAAGCGATCCGACTGCGGCGATAGCTGCTTTACGTGAACAACTACCGGCTAACAATAATTGGGCAGCAACCTACCGCCGTGACGTTTTATTAGTGCGCTATTTAGGCCATGAACGCAACGAGGTGTGGCAGTTATTTGAGCAAGCACGCAATATATTACGGCCACTACTAAGTGGACATCAAGCCACCATACCCCGTATTTGGCTAACCTAATTTTAACAATTTATTGTTGCGTAAAATGACAACAATAAACCTATCGCCTATGCTCTATAGGTGATTAATTAAACACCATTATTAGCTATGGTATTAATCTGAGTAGGCCAATAACACTGCTCAATTTAGTACCTTCGCTGGAGAGTTTTGTACCTATATTTATACATGTTGTCATTGCAATTTGCTTTGACGCACACACCACCTATGACATTTAGTCATAGGTAATTTATATATCAACATCGAGGACTATGGAGTTAGCGATGGAATTAACACCAAGAGATAAAGACAAGTTAATGTTATTCACTGCGGGTTTACTTGCAGAGCGACGTAAAGCCAAAGGGTTAAAACTAAATTACCCAGAGGCAATCGCCCTCATTACCTGCACCATAATGGAAGGCGCGCGCGAAGGACGCACCGTGGCAGAAATGATGGCCGTGGGTCGTGAAATTCTCACCCGTGATGATGTCATGGAAGGTATTGCGGAGATGATCGAAGATGTACAGGTAGAAGCAACGTTTCCTGACGGTACCAAACTGGTCACTGTACATAACCCTATAGTTTAAGGAGGTGAGTTATGATCCCAGGTGAATATCAACTAAAAAGTGGTGACATTGAACTGTGTGTAGGCCGTAAGAGCATCACCATCGATGTTGCTAATAAAGGGGATCGCCCGGTACAGGTTGGTTCTCATTATCATTTTGCCGAAAGTAACCCTGCACTGAGTTTTGATCGCAAAAAAGCGTATGGTTATCGATTAGCTATTGCTGCTGGTTTGGCCATTCGCTTTGAACCCGGTCAAACCCGTGAAGTGTCTTTAATTCCTTATTCAGGTTTACGTCGTCTCTACGGTTTTCGTGGTGAAGTAATGGGACCTTTAGATAAAACGTCTAAACAGGAGACTGTGTAATGAAAATTTCTCGCCAAGCCTACGCTGATATGTATGGCCCAACCACGGGTGATCGCATTCGTTTAGGCGATACTGAATTATGGGTCGAAATAGAACACGACCATACCCACTATGGTGAAGAAGTAAAATTTGGTGGCGGTAAGGTGATCCGTGATGGTATGGGTCAGAGCCAGCGCTATGATGATGCCGTTATGGACACCGTGATCACCAACGCAGTGATCATCGACTGGTGGGGCATTATTAAAGCCGATGTCGGCTTAAAAAATGGCCGTATTGCAGCAATAGGCAAAGCCGGTAACCCCGACACACAACCGGATATCGATATTATTATTGGTCCAGGCACCGAAATTATTGCCGGTGAAGGGCAAATTTTAACCGCCGGTGGCGTCGACACCCATGTGCATTATATTTGCCCTCAACAAGTGGATGAGGCATTGATGAGTGGCCTAACCACTATGATTGGCGGCGGCACAGGCCCTGCTACCGGTTCAGTGGCCACCACGCATACGCCCGGGCCATGGCATTTAGGCAAAATGATGCAAGCCGTGGATGATTTACCGATTAACATTGGTTTTCTCGGTAAAGGCAGTGCCAGTACTCCCGAAGCGCTTGAGCAACAAGTTAAAGCCGGTGCTATGAGCCTAAAAATTCATGAGGATTGGGGCGCGGCACCCGCTTCTATTAGCAATGCTTTAGATGTTGCCGATCGCTATGATATTCAAATTGCGATTCATGCCGACAGCCTCAATGAGTCTGGTTTTGTGCAAGATACCCTAGAAGCATTTAAAGACCGTTGTATCCACACCTATCACACCGAAGGTGCTGGCGGTGGTCATGCGCCTGATATTATTGTTGCCTGTGCGATGCCAAACGTATTGCCTTCATCAACAAACCCAACGCGCCCGTACACTATCAATACGGTAGATGAGCATTTGGATATGTTAATGGGTTGTCATCACCTTGACCCTAACATTCCAGAAGATGTGGCGTTTGCCGACTCGCGTATTCGCCGTGAAACCATTGCCGCCGAAGATATTCTGCATGATATGGGCGTAATTTCGATGATGTCGTCTGACTCACAAGCCATGGGCCGCATTGGTGAAGTTGTTTGTCGTACGTGGCAAACCGCACACAAAATGCGCGTGCAACGCGGGTTATTACCCGAAGATGAAGAACTTGGCGCCGATAACTTCCGCGCAAAACGCTACATTGCAAAATACACCATTAACCCAGCCATTACTCACGGTATTAGCCATGAAGTAGGCTCTATCGAAGTCGGCAAGTTTGCCGATCTAGTGCTGTGGAAACCGGCATTCTTTGGGGTTAAACCGTCCATTATTTTAAAAGGCGGCATGATCGCAGGCGCCGCAATGGGTGATCCAAACGCGGCAATTTCTACGCCGCAACCCGTGCATTATCGCCGTATGTTTGGCGCGTTAGGTAAAGCCGTTAGTGCTACTCGTATGACGTTTGTTAGCCAAGTTTCGATGAATACCGGCCTTGAAGAAAAGCTCGGTCTGAAAAGCCAATTGGTGGCGTGTAAAAACGTGCGCCAAGTGCGTAAAAGCGACATGAAGCTCAACGGCGAGTGCCCAGAGTTAACCGTAGATCCGCAAACCTATGAGGTACATGCAGACGGCGTACTACTCACCTGCGAACCGGCCACTTTATTACCCTTAGCCCAGCGCTATCACTTGTTTTAATCGATTATTAGGACAAATAGATGTTTGAATTAACACAAAGAATAAACAATAACTCGAAAGATGCGGTGTTTGATACCCTCACTTTACCCTACGAATTACGGATCCGCGGTCGCCTTAAAGCGGTAACCGATAAGGGCCATGATGTAGGCTTATTTCTGGACCGTGGTCCGGTGCTACGCCATGGTGATTTACTGCGTGCCAAAAGTGGCGAAGTATTTCGTATTTGTGCAGCCGATGAAGCAGTTACCAGTGCCTATATAGAAAATGGCTTACCCTTAGCACGTTTATGCTATCACTTAGGTAACCGTCATGTATCACTTGCAATTGGTGTTGATGCTGACGGCCGTCACTGGGTGCGTTTTCCACCAGACCATGTTTTAGAAGAGCTTGCGCTGCTGTTAGGTGCACAATTAACTCATCACCAAGCGCCGTTTGATCCCGAGTCAGGCGCTTATGCACACGCTGGCCGTGAACATTCACATGCTCACGCTCATGGACACTCTCATGCTGATGAACATACCCATGCACACTAACAATGAGCCAACACAGAGTAGCGATCTGGCATTGTTGGGCTTGATGCAATTGATCAGCCCTGCCCTACCCATTGGTGCTTTTGCTTGGTCTCAAGGGTTAGAAAGTGCCTTTGAACTTGGCTGGGTAAGCAATGAACAGCAACTCGGTGAGTGGCTCGAAGGGGTGCTGGATGATGGTTTAACACGCTGCGAATTACCGCTATTGGCGCGCTTACAACGCTGCTGGGCAGATAACGATAGTAACGGTTTAAGCTATTGGAATGACTGGCTTCATGCAAACCGCGAAACCGCTGAGCTCAGTGACGAGGATACCCGCTTAGGTTTAGCGCTATTGCGACTACTCACCAGCTTGCAGTTACAACCGCAACCTGCACTTGGTCATGCCGCATTACCGCAAGACCCTGCTTATGTCACCGTTTTTGCGTGGTTAGCACAGCAACGACAAATTCCGGTAAGGCAAAGCCTGCTTGGCTTTGCTTGGGCGTGGTTAGAAAATCAACTCGCCGTGGCGTGCAAAGCTATGCCACTTGGCCACACCGCGGCGCAACGTTTAGTTGAGCAGCTGCGACCAAAATTAGTAGTTGCCATTGACACTGCACTGACACTCGCAGACGACGAGCTTGGCCCTATTATGCCGGGCTTAGCGCTTGGCAGTGCACAACATGAAACACAGTACTCAAGATTATTTCGAAGCTAAACAGCTTCTATTTTTACAAGGAAAACAGCAATGACACATTGTTTACGAATCGGCGTTGGTGGCCCTGTTGGCTCTGGCAAAACCGCTTTATTACGTCAATTATGTAAGGCATTAAAAGATCATTAC
>NZ_JBFJHD010000198.1:0-5542 GCF_041613455.1 Pseudoalteromonas sp.
CCATGCATACCCGCTTCACCTTCACCGGTTAAGCGTATACGGTCACCGGTATCCACGCCCGCAGGAATTTTAACCGACAGCGTTTTGGTTTTTTCAACACGGCCTTGACCATGACAGCTGTTACAAGGATCTGAAATAATTTGCCCTTGCCCCTGACACGTTGGACAGGTTTGCTGCACGGCAAAAAAGCCTTGGCGCATTTGTACTTGGCCCGCCCCATGACAGGTAGTACACGTTTTAGGCTTAGAACCAGGTTTTGCACCGCTACCATCACAGGGTTCACAACCAACCCAAGTAGGTATTTTAATTTCAACTTCTTTACCACGAACCGCTTCTTCTAACGTCAGGTCCATGTTGTAACGTAAGTCAGATCCACGTTGCTGACGAGATTGACGTCGGCCACCGCCGCCACCAAAAATATCACCAAACACATCACCAAACACATCGCCAAAGTCGCCATGGCCGCCACCGAAACCACCGTGGCCACCGCCGCCACCTTGTTCAAAGGCGGCATGACCATATTGGTCATACATTTGGCGTTTTTGATCGTCGGTTAATACTTCGTAAGCTTCTTTAACTTCTTTAAACTTCGTTTCGAGATCTTTATCGCCTGCGGTACGGTCAGGATGATATTTCATCGCTAAGCGTTTATACGCTTTTTTAATGTCTCTCTCACTGGCATCTTTGCTTACGCCGAGGACTTCGTAATAATCGCGTTTTGACATATCTATCACACTACTCTTTGCTATTAACAGCCACTGCTGTTGGATAAATCGATAAATCGCATCGATTTATCATTGAATTTGAACCTATTCTACACGCAAAAGGCGCGTCAAGCTGTAGCCTGCGCGCCTCATTTGTTCACCCTAACTTAAACATCTAACTTAGTCATGCTGTTTAAGTTAGCTAGAAGCGTTAGCAACAATTACTTCTTGTCGTCTTTCACTTCTTCGAACTCTGCATCAACTACGTCGTCGTCTTGTGACGCCGATTGTTGTTGTGCACCTGCATCAGCGCCGCCTTGTTGCGCTTTCGCTTGCGCAATTTCCATTAGCTTTTGCGATTTTTCAGCAAGCGCTTGTGTTTTAGCTTCAATTTCGTCTTTCTTGTCGCTCTTAATTGCGGCTTCAAGATCAACTACTGCAGCTTCAATCGCTTCTTTATCTTCGCTTGGCAATGCATCGCCTGCTTCTTCGATTTGCTTGCGTGTACCGTGTACCAATGCATCTGCTTGGTTACGTGCCGCTACTAGCTCTTCGAATTTTTTATCATCTTCAGCATGGGCTTCTGCATCACGTACCATTTTTTCAACTTCTTCATCGCTTAAGCCTGAAGACGCTTGAATAGTGATTTTTTGCTCTTTACCGGTATCTTTATCTTTCGCCGATACATGTAAGATACCATCCGCATCCACATCGAACGTTACTTCGATTTGTGGTGTACCACGTTGTGCAGGGCGAATACCTTCTAGGTTAAATTGACCTAGAGATTTGTTGTCGCTAGCACGTTTACGCTCACCTTGCAGAACATGAATCGTTACTGCAGACTGGTTGTCTTCAGCGGTTGAGAACGTTTGCGATTTCTTAGTTGGAATCGTGGTGTTTTTCTCAATCAATGGTGTCATTACTGAGCCCATTGTCTCGATACCTAGCGATAATGGTGATACGTCTAGTAATAATACGTCTTTAACGTCACCCGCTAGTACACCACCTTGAATCGCCGCGCCTACTGCTACTGCTTCATCAGGGTTAACGTCTTTACGTGGCTCTTTGCCAAAGAAATCCGCTACTGTTTTTTGTACTAAAGGCATACGTGTTTGGCCACCAACAAGGATAATGTCGTTGATGTCGCTTACAGATAAGTCTGCATCAGCTAAAGCACGTTTTAGTGGCTCAAGTGATTTAGTTACTAAGTCTTCAACTAGTGACTCAAGCTTAGCGCGTGTTAGTTTCACGTTCATGTGCTTAGGACCAGTCGCATCAGCCGTTACGTACGGAAGGTTAACTTCGGTAGACTGTGCTGACGATAGTTCAATTTTTGCTTTTTCAGCTGCTTCTTTAACACGTTGCATTGCAAGTGGATCAGTTTTTAAATCTAAACCTTGATCTTTCTTGAATTCAGCTACTAAGTAGTTGATTACACGGTTATCGAAATCTTCACCACCTAAGTGCGTGTCGCCGTTTGTAGCCAATACTTCAAAGGTGTGCTCGCCTTCAACTTCATCAATTTCAATAATTGATAAATCGAAAGTACCACCACCTAAGTCATATACTGCCACAACGTTTTCGCCACGGTTTTTATCCATACCGTATGCAAGTGCTGCCGCAGTTGGCTCGTTAATAATACGTTTAACTTCAAGACCCGCAATACGACCCGCATCTTTTGTTGCTTGACGTTGTGAATCGTTAAAGTATGCAGGTACTGTGATAACCGCTTCAGTTACTTCTTCACCTAAGAAGTCTTCTGCCGTTTTTTTCATTTTTTTCAGTACTTCTGCTGAAATTTGTGGTGCAGCGCGTTTTTCGCCGCCTGCTTCAACCCATGCATCACCGTTATCTGCTTTGATGATTTTAAAAGGCATGATGCCGATATCGCGTTGTACTTCTTCGTCTTCAAAGCGACGACCAATTAAACGCTTGATTGCAAATAAGGTGTTTGTCGGGTTTGTCACTGCTTGACGCTTAGCAGACTGACCCACTAATGTTTCGCCGTCTTGCGTGTAAGCAATGATTGATGGTGTTGTGCGATCGCCTTCCGCGTTTTCAATAACACGTGCTTTGTCGCCATCTAGTACCGCAACACAAGAGTTTGTAGTACCTAAATCGATTCCAATAATTCTACCCATGAAATTTCTCCAACTTCAATATTCGTTAATACGTTCGATGACTAGTTAATAGGGATGCTGCAAACTTAATTCAACTGTAAAAATGAAAAAAATTTCATTTTTTCTGATTTATTTAATAAAAGGGCACAATACTGCACAAAATTTGTCTGTTATGAGCAGGATATGCCCATTTGCACTGACTTTTAACTACTGGTCTGATATGTATGGGTGTGATATAAATTTATCAACTACTCTTTTTAAGGACAGCCAAAATAATGAATTTTGACCATTTGCTTGAACAAGCCGCTAATTTATCCGGCACGGCAGCCGACGCAAGCACAGCCACAACAATGCAATTTCCTGCTAACTGGTGCCAAGGGCGCACTGCATTTGGTGGACTATCTGCTGCATTACTGTACCAAGCCATGCGCGCACAAATAGGCAATGAGCGCCGACTATTATCTTTAAGCACTAATTTTGTCGGGCCACTGTTGGCCGACACACCATTTTCTTTAACGGTGGAAATACTGCGTCAAGGCAAAAGCAGTAGCCAAGTATTGGCAAAAGCGGTGCAAAATGGCCAAGTGTGTGTCATCGTGCAGGCCTGCTTTGCTAGTCAGCGCAATTCAGCAATCAAGGTGCCTGTTGCCAAATCACTAAGTTTACACCCCGTTGACGAGCGTCACATGCTGCCCTTTGTAGCAGGGCAGATGCCGGAGTTTTTTCAACATGTTGATTTATGCCCACAGCAAGGGGCGATGCCATTTAGTAGCGCCGAAAGTTCACATTTAGGCGGCTGGATGCGCTTTAAACACACGCCAACGGTAATCACCGAAGCACATGTGATCGCCCTAACCGATGCGTGGCCGCCCACACTATTGCAAATGTTTAAACAACCGGCGCCTGCCAGCAGCATGTCGTGGTATTTAGAGTTTGTACAAGCGCCTCAACTTACCCCGGGTGAATGGCTGGGTTTTGAAGCGATAACCCATCATGCAAAAGATGGTTATGGCTTAGAAGATGGCTGCATTTGGTCGCAATCAGGAGAGCTGATTGCGTTAACCCGCCAAACCGTGGCGTTATTTGATTAAGCCTTAGTAAACTTTTTCCCTTGTATCTAGGTTAACCGTTGCCAGTGTTGTGTAATGGTTAACCTAAATCTGCCACTTGATAGCTTGCTAAATTTAGCGTTTGACCCTGCAAGCTAATTGTATTTACTGTTTATTTATAGCAAAATCGAGTGAATTTCATTTACATTAGGTTTAACCATTGCAAACTGTCTGTTCGTGCTGCGACCTAATCATTAACATTCCTCGTGTTAGCAACAGCGAAGTCGCGCTGTGCCCACAATGTCAGCATAAACTCAGTGCCGGTGATGTTAATCGCGATAGTCGCGTGGTGGCGCTGAGCGTAAGTGCGCTATTAATGCTACTCAGTGGCATGTTTTACCCCTTTATTTCCTTTAGCAGCAGCGGCATAACACAAACCATTACCCTGCCCGATGCCGCGCGTATTTTATTTAACTACGACAGTGAACTGCTCGGCTTATTTATAGATTTGAGTATTATCATTTTACCAATGAGCCTGTTAGTCATTTTGATCCCGTTGCACTTAGGGGTATTAAAAACCCTGCCCGAGGCAATAGGTCGCCGATTGCTTAAATTTACGTTAGCCCTTGAGCCGTGGATCATGTCTGAAATATTTTTAATTGGGGTACTGGTGAGCATGGTTAAAATCATGTCGCTGGCAGACATTAGCTTTGGTATTAGCTTTTGGGCCTATGCGTGTTTTGTGGTGCTTTATATTGCAACACTGGCAAACGTAAACCATCCGCGTCTATGGGCACAAATAAAGCCAATACAATTACTTGAAGCCGCAGAGCATGCCAAACGCGCCATTGACGAAAACATTAAGGCCTGCCAGGTGTGCCAGCAACTGTGCACCGCTGAAGTGTGTACCCGTTGCTATAGTAAAACCTATGTGCGCAACCCGCATAGTGTACAAAAAGCGGCCGCATGGCTAATTACTTCCATTGTTTGCTATATTCCGGCTAACGTTTTACCGATTATGCACACTATTAGTTTGGGCGATGAAACGCCGTCGACTTTAATTGGTGGGGTGATCACCTTATGGCAAAGTGGCTCCTACCCTATTGCGGCGATTATATTTTTAGCCAGTGTAGTGGTGCCGCTGGCAAAGGCTTTGGTATTAAGCTTTTTATGCTTTATGGTGGCAAAGCCTACTAATAAACATACAAAAGGTTATACACGAATTTATCAACTTACTGAATTTATAGGTAAATGGTCTATGATAGATGTGTTTGTGGTGGCTATATTAGTCGCTTTGGTACAGTTAGGTAATTTAATGTCGGTGACCCCAGGTTTAGGCATCGTGTTTTTTACCGCTATGGTAATATGCCAAATGCTGGCCGCGCATGCCTTTGATCCACGCTTATTGTGGGATTCACCTAAAAATAATAATGCAGAGAACGCTCATGACAGAAACCGCTAATATTTCAAACACACCGAAAATTTCTGCTATTTGGATCATCCCCGTTGTGGCCCTGTTAGTGGGATTATGGATGTTGTATCAATATCAGGCGAATTTAGGGCCCACTATTTATATCACCATGCCGCAAGCTGAAGGTATTATTGCCGGTAAAACAGAAATTAAAGTGCGCAGTGTTAAAATAGGCCAGATCGATCACGTACGTCTATC
>NZ_JBFJHD010000199.1:0-5498 GCF_041613455.1 Pseudoalteromonas sp.
CCTAATAAACCAAAGCGACGGGCTAACACCTCACGCTGCTTTGGGTTTAGCTCTCCTAACCAGTCAACAATGTGTTTATTCATATCGTTATTTTGTACTTCGCCCTCAGGACCAACATTGTTGTCATCGGCAATAATATCGAGCAAAGCGGTATCGTTTTCGCCGCCGATCGGCATATCAACCGAGGCTATTTTTTCATTCAAGCGCAGCATTTTGGTGACATCTTCAACCGGCTTATCTAAACAAGCTGCTATTTCTTCGGCGGTTGGTTCATGATCTAATTTTTGAGTTAGCTCGCGCGCGGTACGTAAATATACGTTAAGTTCTTTTACTACATGTATTGGCAAGCGAATAGTGCGCGTTTGATTCATAATGGCGCGTTCTATCGTTTGGCGTATCCACCATGTTGCATAAGTAGAAAATCGAAAGCCACGCTCAGGATCAAACTTCTCTACGGCGCGAATTAAGCCTAAGTTACCCTCTTCAATTAAATCAAGTAACGCTAAACCTCGGTTGTTATAACGACGAGCAATTTTTACTACAAGGCGCAAGTTACTTTCAATCATGCGCTTGCGAGACGCTTCGCACCCTTTTAAAGATTTACGAGAAAAAAACACCTCTTCCTCAGCGCTTAACAACGGAGAAAAACCAATTTCACCTAAATAAAGCTGAGTAGCATCTAAATTTTTAGTGACTTCTTCTTTGACAAAAACGTCATCATCCACAGCTTCAAGCAGCGGTGTTGAATCATCATCAACAGCAGTTTCATCTAATTTATTATCTACGAGGGTGTTTTTATCAACTTTTGCTGCATCAGCCATAAGACTTCTCCTGAGCAAGTTATCAATATCTTTAAAAATTAGGGAAGGTACTTAGCAGGATTTACAGCTTGCCCTCGGTAGCGAATTTCAAAACGAAGTGCCGTTACCGCAGATTCTGTATTTCCTATCTCTGCTATTTTCTGTCCAGCCTTAACTTCCTGTTTTTCTTTAACAAGTAGTTTCGAGTTGTGTGCATAAGCACTCAAGTAGTCGTCATTATGTTTTAAAATAATTAAACTACCATAACCTCGAAGCGCATTACCCGCATAAACCACTGTTCCTTGTGCGGCGGCTAAAACGGCAGCCCCTTTTTTATTAGCAATCTGTAAGCCTTTGTAGCCATTTTCCTTGTTCGAAAAGCGTTGTGTTATTTTGCCTTTTGCTGGCCAAAACCACTGCACTTTACTACTCGACAAATGCTTAGAGTTACTAATTTTTTTATTGGCTTGTTTCTGAACATACCCTCGTTGTTTAGGCTTATCAAGCTCTTTCTTTGATTTATTGTTATTTTTTTGTGAAGTTTTTGCGACTTTTTTAATAGGAGGAGTGTATTTTTTTGTCTTTTTGTATTTTTTTGCTATGGCAGAAAAGGAAATACTCTGCCCGGGGAATATTGTGTAAGGTGCTGGTATTGAATTATTTTTTGCTAAGGTTCTAACATCTTGGCCTGCACTAAATGCAATTGAATAAAGTGTATCGCCTTTTTGAACAGTATATTTATCGCCATTAATGTTAATTTTTCTGCCGTAATTATTAACATCATTATTTAAACTACTGACAGGCGCCGGAACATGGCTAGACGAGCAAGCAAAGAGCAAAATACTAATAAATAAAGCAACATAACATTTTATTTGTTTATTCACTGTATTTGGCTCCTTATGTTAATAACATTATTTTATAGTGCTTAACGTAATAAAATGTATGCAACTGCAATTAAAAGCACAACTGCCCATCCAAGCACTTCAATGTATTGACGTAATTTTTGCTCCATTTTAACACCGCCCCACTTCATCAGTGCAGCAACTAAAAAGAACCGAGCGCCTCGCCCTACTGCAGACGCAATTAAAAACGGCAAAAATGCCATTTGTAATACCCCTGCGCCTATAGTAAATACTTTATAAGGAATAGGCGAAAAACCCGCTATAAACACCACCCACACGCCATAGTTTTTAAACCAATCAAGTGCAATATCAAATTTATCTTGCCAGTGCATTTGTACTATAAGTGGCTCAACAACCGGTTCAAATAACCAAAAGCCAAGTAAATAACCTACTATGCCACCAACAACAGACGCTATAGTGGCAAAACTTGCAAACCGCCATGCTTTTTTAGGCTGAGCAAGCGACATTGGTGCCAGCATTACATCAGGAGGGACAGGAAAAAACACAGACTCTGCAAAGCTCATTGCAGCTAAATAACGCTCAGCATGACGGTGCTTAGCCCACACTAGAGCCATATCGTATAACTTAGTAAACAACTTCAAAATGAATTCCTATTCAATATCACCAGCGACTAGCGGTACAAATCTAACCGGCGCAATTACGTGTTCTGTGTAGTTATTGCCATTGCGAATAACCATAGTTAATTTTTGCTCTTGCTCGCCAATTGGGGCAAGTAACACACCACCATCTGCTAATTGAGCTAATAGATCTTGCGGGATTTCAGCCGCAGCTGCGGTGACTATAATGCCGTTAAATGGCGCTTGCGACTCCCAACCTTGCCAGCCATCGCCATGTTTCATTGCCACATTATATAAATCGAGCTGATGTAAACGGCGCTTAGCTTGCCATTGTAATGCTTTAATACGCTCTACTGAGTAAACCTTGGTAAATATTTTAGCCAGTATTGCCGTTTGATAGCCCGATCCTGTGCCTATTTCTAGCACCTTGTCGCGCACACCAGCTAATTGCAACAGTTCGGTCATACGCGCCACAATATAAGGCTGCGAAATAGTTTGCCCTTGGCCTATTGGTAACGCAGTATTTTGATACGCTTTATGTTGCAGCACGTCACCCACAAATATATGTCGTGGTATTTGTGCAATCGCATCTAGTACTTGCGTATCCTCAACACCTTCACGCTGTAATAGCGCTGATAGCGCCTTGGCGCTGCGGGTATAATTAGCCAGCACGGTTTATCTCCAAATCAGCTAACCACTCCCCTACCGCTTTAATGCTCTCGTTAGCGGTCATATCAACACTCAGTGGGGTAACCGAGGCATAGCCATTATTAATTGCATGAAAATCGGTACCTTCACCTGCATCACTTTCTGTCCCTAAAGATCCGTACCAGTAAATATCTCGACCCCAAGGATCGGTTTGCTTGGTCATGGTTTCGGCTTTATGGCGCGCACCCAAACGCGTTACCTGCACGCCTTTTAATTCGCTTAGAGGAATGTCGGGTACATTAATATTTATAATTTGATCTTTTGGTAGCGGATGCGACGCTAAACCTTTAATAATACTTATAGTTACCGCTGCCGCCGTTTCAAAATGCTCGCCGTGGTGCGAACACAAAGACACCGCAATAGCAGGCAAACCTAAATGGCGTCCTTCGGTTGCTGCAGCTACCGTGCCTGAGTACAAAGTGTCGTCACCTAAATTAGCGCCGTGGTTTATACCTGCGACCACTAAATCGGGCATTTCATCAACAAGCTGGTTAACGCCTAAATGCACACAGTCAGTAGGTGTACCATTAACCGATATAAAGCCATTTTCAAGCTTTGTAGCACGCAGTGGGTTAAGCAAAGTTAACGAGTTACTTGCACCACTGCAGTTTCGGTCGGGGGCAACTAAAGTGACCTCGGCAATTTGCATTAATGCTTGATATAACACCGCAATACCTTTAGCGCCTACACCATCGTCGTTACTTAATAGGATCTTCATCTTTGCTGTCCTTTTCTTTTCGCTCGCGTGGGCTTGCGTCTGTGTAATCCACCAGCTCACGTAATAATGCCGTAGCAAAACAGCCTTTTGGTAAACCAAAACTTAACTTTAAAGTGCTTTCATCTATGGTTTCTACGCTAAAATCTTGCGGGATTAAACGCAGCATTCTGCGCTCATTTTTTAGCCCTAACTCGCCTAAACCATCGCACCAAGACTGATAAGGCCCAAGCCATACTTTTTCTTGTTCGGTGAGCCCTTTTTCGCTTTTACCTACCATAGGTGCCGACATCATAATATCGCCAGAGGCTAGGCGGGCAATATTTTCATCGCTAATAGCGTCTTCAAAAAAGGCGTTACTGCCGCTGAGCATAAATACTTCACGGTGCATGGTTTTAGCTAAACCATGCTCCTTTACTCGTAAACTTACGAGTTGATTAAATACATGCGAGCGCGCTGCAGAAATAATAATACCGCGTAATTTTTTATCGCGAATACGCTCACCTGCAAACATTTTTTCAGCCATTACCAGGTTATGACCATCACGGCCAAAGCGTTGCTCGCCAAAATAGTTAGGCACGCCACTGCGTACCGCATTAATACGGCACAAAATATCCAGAGGATCGGTAACATTGCGCAGCGTAATAGTAAATTTATTACCTTTATGACAGCCCGTTCTCAGCTTACGTTCGTGGCGTTGCTGCGATACAACAAACACGCTTTCGCTGTTTAAATCACTAAAATCAATTGGCTTTTTAATGGGTACTTTTACACTAAACCACTGCGAACACACTCCGTGGCGATCTTTCATCCCGGCATAACTTACATCGCGTGGTGATACCCCAGCTCGCTGCGCAATTAACTTTGCTACGTACTGGGTGTTTTCGCCTTTTTTTACTACTTGCAAACATACATGCTCGCCGCTACCAGTAAACTCAATGCCTAAGTCTTCATCTACCATAAAGTCTTCGGCTGTGGTTTTAAAGTCAGCTTTTGATAACGGTGCGCCGTATAAATAATTTAAATCGCTCATGCGTTTGTTTTACTCATTGACTCTTTGTTCATAATTACCACTGCATGGCTCGAAATGCCTTCTTTTCGCCCTTCAAAACCGAGCTTTTCGGTGGTTGTAGCTTTAACATTTATTTGCGATAGTTCGCAGTTTAAATCACTTGCAAGGTTGCTACGCATAGCTTGAATATGAGGCAACATTTTTGGCGCTTGTGCCACTATAGTTACATCTCCATTGCCCAATACATAACCTTGCTCTTTAGCTAAGCTCACCACATGACGCAGTAATATTCGGCTGTCGATATTTTCATATTCACTGGCCGTATCTGGAAAGTGTTTACCAATGTCGCCCATTGCAAGCGCGCCTAAAATAGCATCGCACAGAGCATGAATAGCAACATCGCCGTCGGAGTGCGCTAAAAAACCTTGCGGATAATCAATCTTTTCGCCGCCGATAGTTAATGGGCCAACACCGCCAAATTTATGCACGTCAAAACCATGACCAATTCGTATCATAATGCATTCTCGTTTTGTTGTTTTTGAAGTAAAAAACCAGCCAAGTCTAAATCCTCAGGAGTGGTTATTTTAATATTATCGCTACGCCCTGGTATTAATTTTACTGGCTTGTTAGCCCATTCAATGGCGCTTGCTTCGTCGGTAATAACTGCGCCGCTTGCCAGTGCATTTTGCAGCGCATTTTTAAGATCTTCGTATTTAAAAAACTGCGGAGTAAGGGCTTGCCATAAATCATCTCGGGGTACGGTTTGCTCAGCATAAATATGGC
>NZ_JBFJHD010000200.1:0-5494 GCF_041613455.1 Pseudoalteromonas sp.
ACATCATCAATAACGTCATCTGCCAATGTTAAGCCTTGCTCTTGTGCCGCTTTACTCAACTCAGCTTCTAATGCAGCTAATTCTGGCTGTAGCAGATCGGCAGGACGACAAGTGATCACTTCGCCACCATCGAGTACTCGCTCTTGCAGCTCTTTATTCATAGCAGCTGGCGTAGCACCATATTCACCTTTTAATACCCCTGCCGTTTCTTTAGTAATAGTTTTATAACGCTCACCGGTTAATACATTCAGTACCGCTTGAGTTCCCACAATTTGCGAGGTAGGGGTTACAAGCGGTAAAAAACCTAAGTCTTCACGCACTCGTGGAATTTCTAATAATACTTGGTCTAACTTATCAGCAGCCCCTTGTTCCTTAAGCTGGTTTTCCATGTTTGTGAGCATACCGCCAGGTACTTGTGCCAATAAGATACGGCCATCAACCCCTTTAAGGCTCCCTTCAAATGCAGCGTATTTTTTACGCACATCTCTAAAGTAAGCGGCTATTTCTTCTAAGTGATTTAAATCAAGCCCGGTATCGCGCTCGGTGCCTTCTACAATCGACACTATGGTTTCGGTTGCTGAGTGCCCGTATGTCATACTCATAGATGAAATGGCGGTATCTAGCATATCGATTCCAGCATCAATCGCTTTTTGATAGGTCGCGGTACTTAAACCGGTAGTCGCATGGCATTGCATGGCAATGGGAATAGAAACCGTTTCTTTAAGCCCTTTGATCAGCTGTTCGGCGTCATATGGCTTTAATAAACCAGCCATATCTTTAATACAAATTGAATGACAGCCTAGCTCTTCAAGTTGCTTAGCCAGTGTTAGCCACATATCAAGGGTATGTACCGGACTTACTGTGTAGGAAATAGTGCCTTGAGCATGTGCGCCTACTTTAATGGCCGCTTTAATTGCCGTTTCGAGGTTGCGTACATCGTTCATCGCATCAAAAATACGAAATACGTCAACGCCATTTTTATGCGCACGTTCAACAAACTTTTCTACAACATCATCGGCATAATGGCGATAACCTAATAAGTTTTGGCCGCGTAACAACATTTGCTGTTTCGTGTTCGGCATGGCTTTTTTAAGCGCACGAATTCGCTGCCAAGGATCTTCACCTAAATAGCGAATACATGAATCAAATGTTGCCCCACCCCATGACTCAATTGACCAATAGCCTGCATCATCTAATTTTTTTGCCATAGGTAGCATATCGTCAAGACGCATACGTGTTGCCAATAATGATTGGTGTGCATCGCGTAATACAAGTTCTGTTAATTTTAATTTAGCCATCTCGGTGCTCCTCTATATATTATTTGTTTTGTACTGAGCAATGGCAGCACTAATAGCAGCAATGTGCTCACTAGGCACACCCTGCGCTTTTAAAGACGGGGTTCGGGTCGGGGTTACTAGCTCTGGTTGTGAAAAATGAGAAACCAGCTTAGACATAAGCGTAACGAAACCAATTAATAACGAAAGAAATACAAATACCCCGATCATACCGGTTAGCATTAAGTTGCCTGCTGTTGTGAGTAAAGCACCGATATCCATTAACTTCTCCTTTGAAGTGGTTTTGAAATAAAAAATCGATTTATTTAAATAAATATTCACTGGATAATAACAAAACTCTTCACTTTGTCTACACCTTGTAAATTGGTATAACCAATTCAAACAAGCCCAACATACCATTAACACGGCTAAAAGCGCCCAAGTAGCGCAAAATCACCGAAAAAACACCCTGTATAGACTTTAAAAATAGTGATTATAAATAAAGGTTATATAAAAGGAGGACACCATTCATAAAAATAACCTAAATTTCCAGTTGAGAGGTAAATCTACCGTACCAATGGAAAATGGTCTTACCACAAATGAAGTATGCAAGATATTTTCCTTGCTATGAATATGTTACATAGCACAGCGTAATTATTACCATTGCAATAGTTACTAAAACACCAACAAATCCCCATAACCAACTGTTTTTAATAGCTAATAATAACTGGCATACAACTGGCATTAACAGTTAGGAACTAATTTGATAAACCAAGGAGCATACAATGTTACGCTGGACAATTACTTTCTTAGTTATTGCTTTAATTGCTGCAGTATTAGGGTTTGGCGGTATCGCAGGCGCCGCAGCGGGGATTGCAAAAATTATCTTTTTTATCTTTTTAGTACTTTTAGTTATTTCTTTAGTATCTGGTGCGCTGAGAGGCAAAAAACCCTAAGTAGATAACTAATTAAAGTCTAAAAATTATTTCAATAAACTTTTACAAGGAATGACAATATGAATTCAACAACTTTAAAAGCAGCGTTAATCGGTCTTTTCGCAAGTGTATTTATTATGGGTTGTGAAGATAACCATGCTGAAGATGCTGGCGAACGTATTGATGAAGCTGTTACCGATGTGCAAAACAAAGTTGAAGATGCATGTGAAGAGGTTAAAGAAGGTGTCAACGCAGAAGAAACCAACTGTTAATCGCCGTTTTGAAAAAAGGCTCAAATTGAGCCTTTTTTTATGCCGGTCAGCTGCTGTTATTGCCTGCTAGCCGTGCAGCTTAAATTCCCTCTTGCTTTGTTACAGCTCAATAACACAGCTTATAGCTACCATCGGCGATTGCTATTACAGTGATTTTTTTATTGTAATAAGCGGCGCAATTAATGCCTCAGCTTGCTAAAATAGCATAAACTCGGTTTTAAGAAAGTCTTATGGTATTAACGACAAACTACACACTTGATAAAGCTTACTTTTATGAATGCTTTGATGAATCACTACCTTACAGCAAACGCGCCCAACCCAAATATCTGTTATTAGTATTATTAGTGGCTTTGGGGCTCTTTGGTATTTATGGTTTAGATGATCATTACTTAGGAACGTTTCTGATCATGGTTGCGCTACTT
The DNA here is from genome assembly GCF_041613455.1 of Pseudoalteromonas sp. Classification (GTDB taxonomy): domain Bacteria; phylum Pseudomonadota; class Gammaproteobacteria; order Enterobacterales; family Alteromonadaceae; genus Pseudoalteromonas. Next base: position 2,904 of record NZ_JBFJHD010000200.1, read on the forward strand.
GAATGCGTTGCGTTTTACTATCGCCGCCCTTGGTGGGTGACAAGACAAATGCTCAGCCGTGCGTCGGGTTCAGAAGTAACCTTAACATTTGATGATGAAGGTATAAAGTCGAGTAACTTTTATAAAAACACCTCGTTACAGTGGCAAGATATTCAACAAGTGATTACGACAGAGCGCGGCATATTATTACAAACTAAACAAGGTATGCACTATCTCTCAAAGCAAATTTTAAACAGCGAAATCATTAATCTTATCAACAAAAAAGCCACTCAGTGAGTGGCTTTTGGCAATAACTCAGCACACAGCTGAGTTATTTAGTTGATTAAGCATTGCCGCCTGCTTCAGGATTAGACTTTTCAGCTTGTATACGCATGTAAATTTCTTCACGATGAACTGAAACATCTTTTGGTGCGTTAACACCGATACGAACTTGATTCCCTTTTACACCTAGCACAGTCACAGTGACTTCGTCACCGATCATTAGGGTTTCACCTACTCTACGAGTTAGTATTAGCATTCTTTTGCTCCCATGTTCCAATAAAATTATAAGATTCCGCAGTAACATTTTAATGAAAATTAGACTAAAAAGTAAGTAAAAACTATCAATCTATTCATTTTCTGTTAAAAATACCTTATGTAATGCACGCACAGCCAACTCTAAGTATTTTTCATCTATTAGAGCCGATATTTTAATTTCTGAAGTAGACACTAAAATAACGTTGATATTTTCTGCCGCTAATGCAGCAAAAAATAAACTCGCTACCCCTGAGTGCGACTTCATACCTATGCCCACAGCAGACACTTTAGCTACCGAGGTTAGTCCATCTATCTTTTGCGCTGTTAATTCGCATTGCTGACTGGTTAAAATCTCAAGTGCGTGTAAGTAATCGTCTGAGTGTACAGTAAAAGCATAGTCTACTTTTGCAACGATATGATTAATTTGGTTAATCATATCTATTTCGATACCTTTCTCTGCAAAAAGTTGCAAAATTTTTGCTAAATACTGGGTACCGGCTGATACCCCATGCACTGTTATCAAACTTTCATCACGGTTAAACGCAATTCCCGATACCATCTTACCTGGCATATCGTTCTCCTCAAAACTAATCAAGGTGCCAGCATCGGGGTTAAAACTCGATAACACCCGCAGTGGCACATTATGCTTTCCTGCAGCCTCTACAGAGCGAATATGCAGGACTTTCGCCCCTAAACTAGCCAGCTCCAGCATTTCAGCAAAAGTGACCTGCTGCATGCGTCGTGCATTAGGTTCAATGCGCGGATCTGTAGTATATACGCCATCAACGTCGGTATAGATCTGACATTCATCCGCTTTTATTGCACCAGCTATTTCAACCGCCGAGGTATCGGTGCCGCCACGCCCTAATGTGGTAATGTTGCCCTCAATATCACGGCCTTGAAAACCCGCAATAATAGCAATGCGGTTATGCTCAAGTTCGTGCTTTAATCGGGTTGCGGCGACCTCTGCTACGCGGGCTTTACCAAACATGTTATCCGTTAAAATGTTAACCTGATCAGCCACTAAACTGACCGCAGAATGGCCACGTTTAATAATGGCCATTGCTAACAAAGCCACAGCAACCTGCTCTCCGGTACTCATTAATACATCAAGTTCACGACTGCTCGGGCGAGCATCTATTTGTTTGGCGAGATTAATTAAGCGGTTGGTTTCTCCCGACATCGCCGAGAGCACCACAACCACTTGATGACCTTGTTGTTTGGTTTTAACAACAAGGTCGGCGACCGCTTCAATTCGCTCAATGGAGCCAACCGACGTGCCGCCGAACTTTTGGACAATCAGTGCCACTTACGCGTGTGTTTTCTCTGTTAACCACGCTGTGACACTGTCTAATGCGGCACTCAGGTTTTCTGGCTCAGAACCACCTGCTTGCGCCATATCAGGACGACCGCCGCCTTTACCCCCTACTTGGCCCGCCATATGGTTCACCAACTCACCCGCTTTTACTTTAGCGGTTAAATCTTTAGTGACACCGGCAATCAGGCTCACTTTATCGCCATTGGCAACACCTAGGGCAATCACTCCCGAGCCAATTTTGTTTTTCAGGTCATCAACCATGCCACGTAGCGCTTTAGACTCAGTGCCTTCAACGTTAGCCACTAATAGTTTAATCCCATTAATTTCTACCACTGAATCAAGTAACGATGCACCTGCCGCACTGGCAAGTTTATCGTTAAGTTGCGCAATTTGCTTTTCAAGGCCTTTGGCTTTTTCAAGTAACGCAGTTACTTTATCAAGTACTGAGGCACTATCACCTTTAACTAACGCGGCTACATCGTGAAGTTGTTGCTCTTGTTCACTGACAAATGCAATCGCATCTGCGCCAGTAACCGCTTCAATTCGACGTACACCCGCAGCAATACCGCTCTCAGAAACTATTTTAAATAAACCAATATCGCCAGCACGATCAACATGCGTACCACCACACAGCTCAATAGAGTAATCACCAATGGTCACTACGCGCACTTCATCATCGTATTTTTCGCCAAATAACGCCATCGCCCCTTTCGCTTTTGCCTCGTCAATGGCCATTAGCTCAGTGCCAAGTGCAAAG
>NZ_JBFJHD010000201.1:0-5454 GCF_041613455.1 Pseudoalteromonas sp.
AACGCGTAATGGCGAATAATTGCTTTTAAAACTATTTACGCAGACACCCACTTTAATTTTTACCTAGTTTGGGTTTCGCGTAGCGGAACCCAATGAATAATAATTTGCCTGTTACTGGCTTTAGATTGAGCATAAAAAAGCGAGTAAAGTGATTTACTCGCTGATTATTTTATTTAGGACTGGTTAGCCCGAAGCCCGAAGCCCGAAGCCCGAAGCCTATGCCCCCGGACCGCATTCCATACAGTGGTTAATAATATCGGGGCCAAATTTTAGTTTGGCGTTTAAGTCGCGCAGTGCGGTGCGCAGGCCTTCTTCTATCACTGGGTGATAAAAGGGCATTTCAAGCATTTGTGGTACGGTCATTTTATTTTGCACTGCCCATGCCAGTAAGTGTGCAAGGTGCTCGGCTTGTGGGCCAATAAACTCAGCGCCTAAAAATAACCCTGTGCCTTGCGCTGCATACACCCGCATTATGCCTTTGTTTTTTAGCATTACGCGACTGCGGCCTTGGTTTTCAAAGCTGACTTCACCTATTTCAAAACAATCACAACTGCCTAAACGTTCGCTTAGTGTTTTGTAGCTTTCGCCGACCATGGCGATTTGCGGGTCACTAAATACGGCGGCAATTTTTGCTCTGCGTAAGCCAGTACGTACATCGGGGAAGCGCCCCGCGTTTTGGCCGGCAATAACCCCTTGGTCGCTGGCTTCGTGCAGTAGTGGCAACATATTGCTGGCATCGCCTGCGATAAATATATTTGAATCGCCACACTGCATAGTATGAGGGTTAGCAACCGGTACGCCACGCTCATCAAGTTCAATACCGGTGTTTTCTAAGCCGAGCTTATCGGTATTAGGTACGCGCCCAGTGGCAGCCAATACGTAATCAAATTGCTCGGTGTGTTTAGCCCCTTGTTTGTCAGTGTAGGTTAGCTGTGCTTTATTACCGACTTGTTGCATATCTGCTACGTTGGAGTCGGTATCGACAAAAAATTCGTTAGCAAATACGGTATTGGCATAGTCTTTCACTACGGGATCGGTAAGTGGCCCAATTGCGCCGCCTACGCCAAATAGTTTTACGTTAACACCTAAGCGGTGCAGGGCTTGGCCAAGCTCTAGGCCAATAACACCAGGGCCAAATACGGCAACAGATTCAGGCAGATCGTCCCAGTCAAACACGTCGTCGTTGATAATTAATCGGTCGCCAAAATTATTAAATACACCGGGGTATGCAGGGCGCGAGCCGGTGGCAATAACAAAGCGTTTTGCACTAATGATAGTGTGGTCGTCTATTTGTATACGGTTTGCGTCTAAAAAGGTGGCATGGCCACGTATTTTGTCTTCGCTTGGTAACTCGTCTACGGCTTCTACTACAAAACCGGCAAAACGGTCGCGTTCAGCTTTAACGCGTGCCATGACTTGTTTGCCATCAATACGTGGTGCTGTGCTGTGAACGCCAAAAGCAGGTGCCATTTCTATGGCATGCGCCGCTTCGGCTGCTGCAATAAGTAACTTACTCGGCATGCAACCAACACGTGCGCAGGTTGTACCGTAAGGACCTGATTCGATCATGAGTACGTTTGGTGTGAACTGTTTGGCGTTACGGTAGGCACTTAAGCCTGCAGTACCTGCACCAATTACCACAACGTCGGTTTGCAACTGTTTCATTACTGTTTCCTTATAAAAATCATTTATAAAAAAGGGGCAACCAGTGCCCCTTTTTATATCATTACAAATTGGGCATTTAATTACGCAAAATATGCTTCTAAATCGTCTGAGCCACCAATGTGCTTACCGCCAATAAATACTTGTGGTACGGTTTCACGGCCCGATACGGCTTTAAGGCTAGTAAGTGATGCACCTGCACCCATTACGATCTCTTCATAAGCTAGGCCTTTTTCTGTTAATAGCGCTTTGGCTTTTGAACAGAATGGGCAACCAGGTTTAGTAAAAATACTTACCGGCTCTGGTTTTGCTTGCTTTGGATTAATGTAGTCAAGCATAGTGTCGGCATCAGATACTTCAAACGGGTCGCCTGGTAGGTCTGGCTCGATGAACATTTTTTCGATTACGCCATCTTTAACCAGCATAGAGTATCTCCAGCTGCGCTTACCAAAGCCTAGGTCGTTTTTGTCTACTAACATGCCCATGCCATCAGTAAACTCGCCATTACCGTCGGGTAGTAAGGTAATGTTTTGCGCTTCTTGATGCTCGGCCCATGCGTTCATTACAAAGGTGTCGTTTACCGATAAACATACAATCTCATCAACACCGTTTTGTTTAAATACACCGGCTAACTCGTTGTAACGCGGTAAGTGTGTTGATGAACACGTTGGGGTAAATGCGCCCGGCAGTGAAAATACAACCACGGTTTTACCTTTAAAGATTTCGTCGGTGGTTACCGATTTCCATTCGTTATTTTGACGAGTTGCAAATGTAACGTTTGGGATTGTTTGGCCTTCAATATTGTTTAACATAGTTTGTGTTCCTCTTGATTTGTTGATAGCCATTATGGCGCTGAATTAAATATAGTTCCAATCGTTTGTTTGTATTAAACTGATAGTTAAAAGCTATCAGTTTGGGTGTGAACATGAACTTAAAAGATTTAGAGTATGTAAAAGCAATAGCGCAGTTTAAGCATTTTCGTAAAGCTGCCGATGCGTGTTACGTAAGCCAGCCTACCTTAAGTGGGCAAGTAAAAAAACTCGAACAAGAACTTGGTGTTACTTTATTTGACCGTTCTACAAAGCAAGTTAGTTTAACCCACCAAGGGCAGCGCTTATTGGCGCAAATAGAAATAATTTTAGAGCAAACGCAAATACTGAAAGAGCTAGCCGCTACCTCAAACAAACCGTTACAAGGTAAATTAACCATTGGTATTATTCCTACCATTGCGCCGTACTTATTACCCACGTTACTTACGTCGATGAAGCAAGCCTTTGTAGACAGCCGTTTTGCGTTTATTGAAATGCAAACAGCAACTATTTTAGCGGCACTGGATAACGGCGAGCTCGACTTTGCTATTTTGGCCGATGTGCCCGAGCTTAAAAATTACCATACGGTTAACTTGTATAAAGAAGACTTTTTAGTGGCGGTGTCGCACGACAATGCACTTACCAAGCATAAAAAAATAGCGTTAAGTGACCTACAAGGTAGTAGCTTATTAATGCTAAGTGATGGCCATTGCTTTAAAGATCAAGCACAGCAATTTTGCTTTTCTGCAGGGGTTGATGTGTCGAGCCAGTATCAGGGTAATAGTTTAGAAACTTTGTTGGCGCTGGTGGCGATGGATGATGGCGTAACATTTGTGCCTAAGTTAGCGTGTACTGAGCGAGTAGGGATCAGCTATTTGCCAATTTACCCTAATCAGCAGCGTAATATCGTGTTTGCCTGCCGCAAGCATTACCCGCATCTATCTGGGGTTGAGCAGCTGGGTGAGTGGTTATCTACTCACCCTAACTTAAAAGCTAAGCTGGCTAGGGATCTTGGCTAACAACTTCGACAATATCGTTAATTTGTACTCCGGGCAGCGGGGCATTGTTAACGCTTACTGCAATAGCACTTTGTTGATACAGCTGCTCCACACGAATGCTATTAAGGGTAATGACTTTATGCGGCATACGATTACCCATTGCATCGGTTAAATAGTCGTGGTGAGCAATGCTAAGTAATTGCCCCTTGGTTAAACCGTGAGCTTTACCTAAGTTTATAACTAGTTTGTCGTCTTCACGGTGCATTATTTTACCTTGCGTTGGCAAGCACGCCATCGCCGCTTGTAAATCGTAACTTAGTGTTTGATTTATATCGCTAATACTTTGCCCAAATGGCGACTGCCAAAAGCGCTGGCTATGTACGTCGATAATATCGGTTTTAGCAAATGGCCAAATAGCCTGGCTTTGGTAGCTGTTTTGCCACAGTTGCTCGTAGGTGGTGCCATCAAACAAGGTTAATTCTATTTGATAACTGCGCTGGTAGCTTTCATCTTGCCAAAAGGCGTAGTCGTTGTTGAGCTTGTCGCTAGCCGAAAGGTTGGTTATTTGGCTAAGCAGCACATACTGTGCATTACTGCGGGTAGCAATATCTTCGAGCTGCGAATTTGAATAATCGTGCTGTTGAGTAAAGTACTTATCAACGTTTATGGCATTGTTGTAATAGGCCACCGGCACTGCGCTCATTTTAGACTTAAGTAATGCGGTATAAATGTTTTTGCTTACGGCTTTATTTATGTCAAATATTTGACCCAAACGCGCTTGTTCACGGTTATTAAGTTGGCTTTGCGTTACAGCTATAAACTTTTTAAAGTTACTTTGCGGGCATTGCTCGGTTTGAGCAAAAATGTCTAGCCGTAGGGTAACCGCTAGCTGCTCGTTGTGGCGTTGTTCGCTAATAAGTTCTATTTTTTGAATTTCGCCATGGCTACTAATTTTTAGCTGATCTTGCGTTAACACCCCGTCAACTAAGGTTTGTACCGAGGTAACGCGGGCGCCCGAAAACACCATGGCCTGCGTTATTGCATCTTTAATAGCGGCCGACTTAGCTGCGCCTATGTCGTTGCTATTAACCTGTGCATGGCCTGTTGCTTCGTACCACTGCGCGGCAGTAAACGAGGAAAACGTTAATAAAGCAGTTGCACCTAAGCCTGCAAATACCGATGCTAAAAACGCCTTCATACCTTTACTCCAGTTTAGTTTTCACAATGACTCACTACTTACAGCAAAGAGCGTACCAATGTTAATTGGCGCTGAGTGCCAATGGCATTAAACATGCATAAGATTGCTTAATTCGATTTTTAGGGTCAACAAATTATGCGCGCACTGTCATTAGCCATTACCTTGGGCTGCTTAACGTTAAGTGGCTGTAGCACTATGTTTGATAAACATGTTGAATACAATTATGTGAAGCCAAATAACTACCCAATTATAAAAGCCATAGGTTATGCCCCCATCAGCTTACAGTCGGGAGCTAATAAGTCACAGCAGCAATTAATGGCTATTAAAGCTTCTAAACTTGAAGCATATCGCGAATTGGCTGAGCAAGTGTATGGGCAAAAAATTACCGCCACAACCACGGTGGCCAGTGCAATTGCACAAGACGATTACTTGCAAACTAAGGTGCAAGGCATTATTAAAGGCGCCCAAGTGATAAAAACCTATGCCGTAGACGACACCTACATAACCGAACTTGAGCTTAATATGAAGCGCGTGCACGACTTATACATAGGCGAAATTAAACCGCGCGAAGTAAAAAGAGTGACGTATTACTAGTAAAGTGCCGCTTAAAGGGGAAAGGTGTCAAAGTGCAGCGAGGTAAAGGTTATAGGGATGAGGTATTAGGTTCTAGGTTGGTACCTGCCTTAAATTTCTAGCTGATAGCTGATAGCTGATAGCTAAAATCTGATAACAGGCCTTTACACAGTTCTAGTCTTGGTTATTTTTACCTGACACCTGACACCTGACA
>NZ_JBFJHD010000202.1:0-5445 GCF_041613455.1 Pseudoalteromonas sp.
TATGTGCCCCCCACAGCGGAAAAATACACAATAAAACACTTAGCACTAAGGCTAAGGTTAAAGAAAAATAACCAATTTCTGGGATCATTATTAATTACCACTATTTAGGTTGTATTTGGGTTTTTCGTGCTTAATTCCTTTTACTGCCTCAGCAACTTCAGCGGGCATGTATTCTTCATCGTGTTTAGCCAATACCTCAAAGGCTTCGATTACGTTTGGCTCAATTAACACCCCTTGAGCAACAATGCCTTGGCCTTCGCGAAATAAGTCTGGCAAAATCCCTTGATAACGCACTGTAACCAGTGGGCCGGTGTCAATTAAGTCAAAGCTCACTTGTAAGCTTTGCTCATTACGCTGTACTGAGCCCGGCACGACCATGCCACCAATACGTAACTTTTGGCCTATTTGCGGTTTTTCTTTATTTGGACCTTTACCGTCAATGAGTTCGCTTGGGGTATAAAATAAGTTAATGTTTTCTTGCAGTGCATACAGCACTAAGCCTATTGATGCCCCTATGCCAAACAGCACAGCTACAATTACCAATAAGCGCTTTTTACGTCTTGGATTCATCACACTTGCTCCTGTTTGGCTTTTTTAATGCGGGCTTCACGAGCAATTTGCTGTGCAACCGATGTCATGATCTGCTTAGTTTCACGCAGTGAGCTAAATAAAATACCGAGTAAAATGAGTGCGCATGTACCAAACGAAAGCCATACATAAAAACCATAGCCTCCCATAGCAATAAAATCTGCAAACGAGTCAAACTGCATAACTACCTCTTAATTAACAACTGGCGCACCCAAGGACGGTGCTTTTCGCGGCGGAGTATTTCATTTTTCAGGCGAATTAACGTAACCGTGCCAATAAAGGCAGCAAACGCTAATATATTTACCATTAATGGCCAAAACATACTCGGATCGATGGCTTTCGTGTCAAACTTGGTGATCGTTGCGCCTTGATGTAGGGTATTCCACCACTCCACCGAGTAATGAATAATCGGTAAATTAACCACTCCCACAATCGCTAAAATAGACGCGGCGCGTCCTGCGGCTTTTTTATCTTCAAAGGCATGGTATAACGACAACACCCCTAAATATAAAAATAACAAAATAAGCTCAGAGGTTAACCGCGCATCCCACACCCACCAAGCACCCCACATAGGTTTACCCCAGGCAGCGCCAGTAATAAGTGCAATAGCGGTCACGCATGCGCCTACCGGGGCAATCGCAATCACCGCCAACTCGGCATTGCGTATTTGCCATACTAATGCCACCACGGCGGCAATCGCCATTGATGAATAAGCCCCCATAGATAAAATAGCCGAAGGCACATGAATAAAAATGATTCGGTAACTGTCTTTTTGTTGGTAATCGGCCGGTGCAAAGCCCAGTCCCCATACCCAACCAATGACCATACTTAGCGCCGTAATAACGGCAAAATAAGGCAGTAGTGTATTGCATAATTGATATGCACGCTCTGCTTTAGCATAGGGATGTAACCACTTCCACATATTAACTTACACTCACTTTTAATGCTGATGATATGGCGATTGGCGCACTAATAATAGCAATCACTAACATGGCGCCAAGTATTGCAAGCTGCCCACTATAGTCCAGCGACATTGTGCTGGTATCAATCGCAGACGTTGCAAAAATTAAAACCGGAATATACAAAGGCAGTACCAGTAAACTCATTAAAATACCGCCTTTTTGTAATCCTACAGTAAGCCCTGCTCCTATTGCGCCAATAAAGCTCAATAGTGGCGTGCCGAGTAACAGCGTTAATAAGGTTGCCATTAACGCGGTGTTGTCTAAATTCAATAATAACGCAAACAGCGGCGTCATCAGTACCAAAGGCAGTCCCGTTATAACCCAATGTGCCGCCACTTTTGCCAGCACAGTGAGCGACAACGGGTAAGATGTCGCTATTAACTGCTCAAGCGAGCCATCGTTGTAGTCATCTCTAAATAACTTATCCAGGCCCAACATGGTCGACAATAACGCCGCCACCCAAATAATACCCGGCGCCATGCGCGCTAATAGACCGGGTTCAGGGCCAATAGCTAACGGAAATAATGAAATTACAATTAAAAAGAATAAAATAGGGTTAATAATTTCAGCACGTTGGCGAAACGCCAGTTTTAAGTCTTTATTAAAAACGGCTTTAAACAGTAACCAATAAGAGTGGTGTCGAGTCATCAATGACGATACTCCAAGGTGAGTGTTTGTAAATTATTAAAGTGCGCGGTTAAATCTTGGTGCGTGGTTAGCAGTATGGCACCACCGTTATTTAGGTGCTCAGCAAACCGTTGCTGTAAAAATGCCACTCCGCTTTTATCAAGCGCCGTAAATGGCTCATCTAAAATCCATAACTTTGCATTGCTTAGCCACAGTCGTGTTAGTGCAACACGACGCTGTTGCCCCGCCGACAAGGTGCGCACTGGCACATCTTCCAGCCCCACTAACCCCAACTTAGCTAATAATGGGTATAAATCAGCAGTGTCAACATAACCGTTGATTGCCAACCAATGGCGCACATTTTCCAGCGCACTAAGCTGCACATTCACGCCGGTTTTATGGCCAATGAAGAGTAACTCCCTGGCATATTCATCATAATATTTGCTGATCGGCTGATTAAGGTAAAAAACCTCACCTTCATCAGGCTGAGAAAAGCCAGCAATAATGCGCAATAATGATGTTTTACCCGCCCCATTAGCACCGGCTAATTGCATGATTTGACCGCAATTAAGGCTAAAATTAAGATCCGCAAACAAACAACGATCTTGCTTGATGCAGGTGACGGACTTAATGTGTAACAAGATGACGATTCTCTATGCCAAAAATTAGGCGTTAGTCTATCATAATGATAGGGTAATACGAATATTGCTTTAAAAACGATTCACTAAAAATAGCGAAAATTTGATTTATCATAATGAATAAACCACTGCCACTTACCTTGTCTAATGCCTTGGTTAATAACCTAGCAAGCAACAACGCCGCTTCGCAATCAAGTCCGCTTCCCGGCGCAGTATTAGCCGCTAAAAATATTCAGTTTGCTAAAGACGCGATTACGCTTGACGTAATGTTAGACAAACAATGGCAAACACTACGCTTAGGCACCACTAATACAGCGCAGCACAAGGTTAAAATAGCGAATGCCAATATACAGCTCAGTGCCAATGGTAAGCAGCTTACAATCACTCCACACAATACGTCGTTAACATTAACTCAGCCGGCGCAATTACAGCGCTTATTTAACTACATTAACAGTGGTTACGAGCACCACAATAACCCTATGCCCGCGCAAGTTGTTCAAGCCCCCACGCCACAATTGCTGATCAATAAGCTCAATGTCAGTATCGCTATAAATAAACAGGTGGCACAATTATTAGTCGCAGAGCAACCGTTAAAGGTGATGATCAATAGCCACAGTCAGGGGACTCAGCTTGATGTTATCAACCGCTTTGCCGATATTGTTCACTCTCAAGCATTAACTCAAACTAAGCTTACGGCACTGTTAGCACAGCTGCTACCTAACCCGCAACTGCAAACTCATGGCAAAACAGCCGCCTTGAGCCACCCTGCAATGCCGGGAGCATTTAGTATTAATATAACGACAAAACAACGCAATGAATTACCCACAACGGCCGTTAACGCTACTATCACTCAGCACGCTAATAAGTTAATAATTAACACCGCACTAAAGCCAATTGCAGTGACACTCAATAACTCTTTTAGTAACGCATTTAATAATATTGCCAGCACGCAACAAGGGACGCAGCAAACACATACGCTAGCAAGCCCGCTACTGGCCTCAGTGAATAGCCCGATCAACTCGTGGCTAAAAGGCAGTGTTGCTGATTTAAAAACACGTATTACTGATGCAGTAAGCTATTTTCAACATAAACCCTTTGCCTATAACGACAAAGGCGGATTATTAAAACCGTTCGCAACAGCAAATAAGCTAATGCTTAGTTCCCCTTTCGCAGCAAAGCCATTGCTCAACCCGGCTGAAATTGCAGATCTCGCTGATGCGCATAGCAAACCTTTGTTAAGCCGCCAGATTAATGACATAACAAATAAACTAACGCAGCAATCACCCGATCTAACACGCTTAGTTAATCACGCCTTTAACCGTATTATCTCAAGTAACAACCTACAGCCCACCACGATTCAACGTGAAATACTGGCAACCTTACAGCCTTCGCTACTCAGCTCTAATGCGCTACAAAGCAGTTTCAGCAAAGGCTTAGAACACCTTGCGGTGAGTGTGTTAGCAGCGCCTGCAATTAGCCAAGCGCCGGCGGCTATTAGTGTGCCTAATCACTCTGGTTTAGATGCGTTATTACAGCTGTTATTACCCACCTTCAAAACGGCAAACTAAGCTAAGTTACTTGAACAATTACAACAAGCCAACGTGCAAGCGCTGGCGGGTGAGTTAACCAATATTAAAAATACGCTAAGCCAAGTACAGCTTACTGCAACTCAGCAACAAAGCGATTCAAACCCGTTAGTTAACTTTTTGCTACCGATGAAACTTCCCCCCGATGCGGCGCAAACCGAGCTCACTGTGGGGCAATATAACAAGCCAAAGGCCGATAAACAGGCAGGTAAAAGTGTATGGTTTGTAAGACTTAATTTTGACTATGGCGCTGTTGGGCAGTTACAGATTATCGCCGAACTGATGGATAAAGCACTGGATTGCCAACTTGTTGCTTCTAGCCAAGCGATCACCGCGCTTGCCCACCCGCAACTCGATAATTTAAGATCTAAGCTAGCAAAGCACGGATTACAAGTGGGTGAACTTACCTTACAACAAGCAGAGGCTCACCATGATAGCTTTTATCAGTCACATGCCATTATTAATATTAAGGTTTAACCATGACAGACAACGCCGACAGTAAATCAGCCATTGGCCTGTTATATGAAATGGGTCACGCGCCAAACGTCAGTAGCAAAGGCTTTGGTGAGTTAGCCGAGCAAATAATAGCGGCGGCGGAACAAAAAGGGATTATGATCCACCAAGATGCCGCGTTAGCAAAAACCCTCTCGCAGTTACAGTTAGGTGAAGAAATACCCAAAGAGCTGTATTACGTGATTGCTGAGCTGATTGCTTTTTCGTATGTGTTAAGAGGGGAGTTTCCACCTGGTTGGCAAGATTTTCAAGGTAAGCTAAACATTAAAGCTTAGCCACAGCAAGCGTGATACATGAGCTAAATAACAAAAAGGCAGCTAGCCACCTTTTTGCTTATGCAAGGAAAACAACAACTCGGCTTCCGCTCTGGGCAATTCGCATTCACGAATGACCTCATTCAAGTCAGCGCCAAGTTCAACCATTTTTACCGCTCGAGAATAAATTTTAGCATCGGGATCATCATATTTTTGCGCGGCTTGTTGCTGCACTAACTCTTCACATTGCTGTTCAATGTCGAGTACCCGCTTACCA
>NZ_JBFJHD010000203.1:0-5401 GCF_041613455.1 Pseudoalteromonas sp.
AATGACGGTCGTAGCTGTGATAGTCTGTTACTGCAAAAAAACTGTCGTCGTAGCTGGTATCAAACTCACACGACAATAATATGTAATCAAGTACTGAGCAGCATGCGCCATAGTAATGGGTTGGCTTACGCGCGATTAAGTGTTGAGCCGGCTTATCTACTGCACCTATTACGTCTGCCGCAGCGTGTGCGGACGGCGCCATCGTCGCCTGCTGTGTTTTTATATATAACTGCCATGCATCGTATAAACAATAGCGAGCAAGGTAGGTGCGCGCGTCAATCGCTGGCGCAAAGCGCAGCGTATTGGTGAGTAAATGATTAAGTACTCCATCGGCTAAGTCGTTATTAAAATCTCCCATCAGCAGCATAGGCTGTTGCGTTGCCTCACGCCGGCTGATCATTTCCATCATCAGTAATGTGGCTTCACTACCACGCTGCACAGTGGCCGCCCAGCCCCCCGCTACACTGGCCTTTAACGTTTCAATAATGTTTTTTTCAGCCGTCAGCTGGTTATTGCGCTCATCAACTTCAAGCATTGAACGTTTAGATTTAAAGTGCACCACGTAACAATCGCTATTGCCTATATGGGGTAATGTAATGGTGGCTCTAAGTACCTTACGGCTAAATGAAAAATCCTCCGTTAAGCCCAAAGTGTTGGCAAGCTCAGGGTCGTGCTTAACACTGGCTACTTCAACAATGGGATATTTAGCGGCAATTGCCACCACCGGGCGTTTATAAATAAAGTCATCTATTATCTGTGGCTCATCTACCACAGCAAAGTACGCATAACCTTGCTGCTGTACTAATGCTTCAAGTGACTCAATACTAAACACTTCCTGAAAGCCAATCACATCAGGCTGATAATCAGTTAAGTAATCAACAATCCAACACTGCTTTTTAGCCCATTGCTCCACGGTATAAATTTTTTCAAACTCATAAAACGCATTGGGCGGCTCTAGGTAGTTAAACAAATTGAAGGTCGCGATTTTAAGCTGCGTGTTGGTTACTCCGGCAGCAAAGTGATCGCTTGTGTGTGGCGTAACTGCCTGTACTTGAGGTACTAAATTACTAATAATACTGCCCTGTGTAAAAATTGATTGGCTGATCATAGCTATAAAATGTCATATTTAAGTGACAAATCAAGCAGTTTGTTTATTCATTTTAGTGGTTACTGAAAAGCGCTAATAGTTGCCATAAAAATAATGTTATTTGCGCGAATCACAGATGTAAACGGGTCATTCCCCTATTTAAAAATGAAATTTTAAATAGTACGCTAACAGTGGCAACACACTTAACGCCCAAGTGATAGTTATTCCAAGCTTACCGGCAATGATCAGATAACTTTTTTTTGGATTATTCGCGTTATAGTACACCTTTACTTTACCATCCGCTAAACGTTGCACTGCAGACATTTGTAGCTCTAGCAACGCTTTAACATTATGGCTGGCAACAAAAGTCCAAGGTGAAATTTTCTTACCGGTATAAACCACGCCCGCGACTTGGTATGTATACAAAGCCTTAGCGATGTAATCTTGTTCCGCCTTTACGCTATCAGCAAAGGCAAACGTATCAACCCCTAAAGCAACTAACTCTCCTGTTGTAACAGGCCAATAACGGGTTCTCACTTGAAACAGCAGTGAATAACTACAAATGATCAAGGTATATATTGCAGCCCAAAACCAAACTCCTTGGGTTTGCCCCTGCGTTGCCAACTGCCACATATGTTGCAAATAAACAGTAAGCTCCATAACTCATCACTCCTTTTGCTGGCTAATATCGCAATAGCTTACACTATTAAATCGGCTGTTTGTCACAACTTACTTCACGTTAAGCTATTTATTGGCTAGGTAGTGAATATTAGCCAATTTAGTAACAGAATATACTTTACCCAACACAAATGGCTGTTAACGTGAGACTTTGCCAAATAAATCGGGCTATACTGATTTTCTTATTAACCACTGTAGTTGTTGTATGAATTATTCAGACTTTGGCACTAAATTTACCCAGCTCAACGGCATTACCCAGTTAATGGAAGACTTAGGCAATGCTAAAAAAAGTAATAATCCCAATATTGTTATGCTCGGTGGTGGCAATCCTGCTCAGGTGCCTGAGGTAAACGACGTATTTATAACCGAGTTACAGGCGCTGATCGCTACCAATAAAGTATCGCCGCTATTTGGTCTGTATGATGGTCCATCGGGTAATGATGAGTTTCGTAGTGCACTGGCAAACCAGCTCAGCAGCTATTACACCTGGGATATAAGCGCCGATAATATTGCACTGGGTAATGGCAGTCAGGCTAACTTTTTTATTCTGTTTAACCTATTTGCCGGCCTCATGCCAAATGGTAGCCATAAAAAGATTTTATTTCCGCTTGCGCCTGAATACGTCGGTTACGCCGACCAAGGTTTATCGGCCGATATGTTTGTTGCAATTAAGCCCGACATCGAAATTTTAGCCACCCCAAATGGCTCAAAACAGTTTAAATACTTGATTGATTTTAATGCAGTAAAACAAACTTTAGCGAACGATAGCAGCATCGCCGCGTTATGTGTTTCGCGCCCTACCAACCCCACCGGTAATGTAATTACCGACGCAGAGGTTGCACAATTAGATGCGCTTGCCACGCAGTACAATATACCGCTTATCATTGATAACGCATATGGCGATCCTTTCCCTGGTTGTATTTATACTGAGGCAAACTTAAGCTGGAACAGTAATATTATTTTATGTATGTCGCTGTCAAAGTTAGGTTTACCCGGCTTACGTACCGGCATTGTGGTGGCTAATAAGGCAATCATTCAAGCAATCGGCCGTGTTAATGGCAGCATGGTATTATCGCCTAACAGTGTGGGGCCAAGTTTAGTCACGCGGCTGATTAAAAACGATGCATTATTGCCCTTGTGTCACAATGTGGTATTGCCTTTTTATCGTCACAAAGCGCAGGTGGCAATAACGCTGTTCAATGAAATTTTTGCCGATATGAACGTGTACCTTCACAAAGTAGAAGGTGCATTTTTTATGTGGCTATGGTTTAAAGACGCCAAAATAACCAGTGAAATACTATACCAGCAGCTAAAAGCCAAGCATGTGTATATTATTCCTGGGCATAACTTTTTTATTGGTATCGATGATAACTGGGCACACAAACACCAGTGTATTCGTATCAATTACGCCACCGATGCCGCCACTTTGCGTAAAGGCCTAGAAACGATAAAGCATTTAATGGCGTAAGCTCGCCGTACTGAATAGCGCCGCGGTAAACCGACTCCCTCAAGGCAGGCTCATCAGCGAGTGCTGCCGGTATTGTTCCCCCCTTGCAGTGCATTAACTGAGTGTTTTTTATGCAAACGCACCCCAACCCCTTTAAATTTATATATAAGTTGGTATGCTACGCGACCTTTTTTAACATATGATTAGCAAAAAAGGCTAAGCCAAGGGGCGGCTAACGCTGCAAGGCACTTAATATAAGTGGCAGCAATACTCCAGGCATCACGTTAAACAAACGTTAGGTGTAACTTTAAATAGCATTATGCAAAAGCACTATTAAGGTCAAACTATGCGATTAGGACCAGGACTACTCGTCACCGCTGCCTTCATTGGACCAGGGACTATCACTACCGCAAGTGTTGCGGGTGCAAACTTTGGTTTTGCACTAATATGGACATTACTATTTTCAGTAATAGCCACCATATTATTACAATCTATGGCGGCGCGCCTTGGCGTAGCCACCGGGCAAGACTTAGCACAAGCGCTAAGAGCCCACATTGAAACGCCACTATTTAAGTCGCTCGCGGTATTTTTAGTGATCAGCGCCATTGGCGTAGGCAGTGCCGCCTACGAGGCGGGTAACTTAAGCGGCGCCAGCATGGGATTAATTGAAATATTCCCGCACGTAAATGCCCAACTTTGGACACCACTGATTGCAGTATTAAGTGCTGCATTGCTGTATAGCGGAAAACACAAAGTTGTTGAAAATGCGCTTATTTTACTAGTGATTTTAATGAGCTTAGTGTTTATTTCTACGCTCGTTATGGCGGCTCCCGCGCTTAGTGAGGTACTAGCCGGCTTTATCCCCAGCATGCCTGAGGGCTCAGTAACCACGGTATTGGCGCTCGTAGGTACCACCATAGTGCCATACAACTTGTTTTTGCACTCTGGGGTGCTCGCTGCGCGCCACGACAGCCAAAGCGATAAGCAAAAAGTGATTAAAGAAACCAATATAGATACGGGCGTGTCTATCACTTTAGGCGGTGTGATCACGCTCGCTATACTATCAACTGCGTCTGTTGCATTTTATGGCACTGATGCGGGGCAAATTAGCGCTGCCAACATGGCGGTACAGCTTGAGCCATTATTAGGTGATGCGGCTCATTACTTTTTTGCCATTGGTTTATTTGCCGCAGGCTTAACCAGTGCTATCACCGCCCCACTTGCCGGTGCTTACGCGGTGTGTGGTATGTTAGGTTGGTCAAATAAAATGGATAATCCACGCTTTAAAAGCGTCGCAATTGTTATTTTATTATTTGGTGCTGCGGTTGCCTCATTGGGGTTAGACCCTGTGGCGGTCATTATATTTGCGCAAGCTGCCAATGGTTTATTACTCCCCATAGTCACCACCTACCTAGTGTGGTTAGTTAACCAAAAAGCCGTAATGGGTAATTACACTAACTCACTGCTGGTAAACCTGTTGACCTTGCCAGTGCTGGTACTTATTTTTGGTTTAAGTGGTTATAAGCTTATTAGCCTAATTTTTTAGCCCAGTCGTTTAATAGCTAAACACAACAAAGCCGCTGTATTACACAGCGGCTTTTTACAGCGCATGCCCATCCCTTTTGCCACTGTTTAACTGCAGCAATAACGAAAAAACATACCCCCCTATCGCTCCTGCAAACAGTTGTGCATAAAACCCCCAGCCTCTGGCTCCCGCTATAATGTTAATATGCATAATTGATTCAATAGCCAGCAACAGCACAGCAAATGCCGCAATTCCAGTAAACATAAATAATTGCATAGCTTGTTGTTTATGCCTTTTATAAAGTAGCGCGGTAACTAAAAAAGCGCATGCCAGCGCAAGGGCAATAATAGCGCCATAAGTGGGTAGTAAGCCTAGCCAGTCATCTAGCATCAAACTAACACGATCACTTAGGCCCACTACCACACCCACATTTACTAATTGATTGACAACGTAATGGCTATGAAACAAGCTAGCAAGGGTGAATGTAAGTAACCAAGAAACTAAAAATGAAGGGAGTATGCGTGTTAAAAATGACATGGTTACCTCAACTTAAAATAAAGCGTTTAAGCTACATTAGCAAAGGCTTGCAAGGTAAACAATCACTCTGCGGCTTTACGCTGTTTTGGTTTTTTGCGTGCTCTGTAGCGGCAAGCACTACACTGCC
>NZ_JBFJHD010000204.1:0-5386 GCF_041613455.1 Pseudoalteromonas sp.
CGCCTTTTAAAATATCACCGCGTTTAGCATAAAAAGCCTGATTTGCATCACGAAAGCGGCCTTTGGTGGTAACAATCACCCCGCTATGTAAAAACAAATCAGCAACCGACACCGCGCTGGGAAGTATGCCTCCGGGGTTGTTGCGTAAATCAATCACCAGCCCAGTAAGCGGGTAACCGTACTGGCTTTGCATAGTGGCAATGTGCAGCGCCACTTGGTGCAAAGTGAAGTTAGAAAAATTATTAATCGCTAAATAGCCATTGCCTGCGCCTAATAATTGGCTAGTCACGCTGGTGAGTTTTATGGTGCGGCGCGTAATATTAAAGCTGATGGGATTTGGCTGCTGCTCACGTTTTATGCGTAATTTAATGCTATTGAGGTTACTGTTTTTGATCTGCTGTGCTACGTCGTCAATGCTACGCTGTTGTGTTGCTTTATTATTAATACTAATAATAATATCACCGGGTAACAGCCCTGCGGCTTGCGCTGGAGACTGGCTAATCACATCGACAATAGTTATGGCCTTATCTAGTTCTTTAACCTCAATTCCCAGCCCAGTGTAATGGCCGTTGGTATTATCAAATAAGGCGGCGAGCTCCGCTTCATCAAGGTATTTAGAGTAACGATCGAGCTGCGCATATAGCTGCGCAAACTGCTGATGATTATAGTTATTGTGGCTATTACTGAGCGCTAAGTCATCGACGTAATACTGCTCAATATTGAATAAAATTTCATTTATTTGCTGGTGTTGCAGTTGCTTTATTGAGCTGGCAGCCACTTTATTAAAGCCGCTAGTAAGAATGAGCACCACGACTAAGCACACGCCGAGTAAAAACGCAGGGCGATTAAAGCGGCTAGTAGTAAGGAAATGTTGATTCATAAGCGGCTGCTCCAGTGTGGCGCAGCAGCTTATTGAGTGTATAACAGCAGCAAGGTGTTAATAAAATTGCATTAAATACGCTTGCACCATTTTACCGGGTTTACTGCGCTACCTTTGTGGCGTATTTCGAAGTATAGACCAGAACTTGCTTGTCCGCCGCTTTGTCCAACTAGGGCTACTGTTTCGCCTTCTCTTACCATATCACCCACATCTTTGAGCAGGGTTTGTGCATGGCCATATAAGCTCATAAAGCCCTCTCCATGGTCTACAACGATCACCCAGCCATAGCCTTTTAGCCAGTCGGCAAACACCACTTGGCCATTGTGGATACTATTAATATTTGCGCCTTCTTTCGCGTTAATTAATACCCCTTTCCAATCAATGCCGCCATGTTTACGTTGCCCAAAGGTATGCGCTAATTTACCTTTACTAGGCCAGTTAAGTTTACCTTTACTGCGAGTAAGGCCAAGCAGCTCAATTTTTTTGGTTTTTTCTTTTTCGAGCTCCGCAATGGTATTGAGTAGGGTTTGTTGGTTTTCTTTTAAATAGTCGATTGAACTTTTAGTGCTATTCAGCTGCACCTGTAAATTTTTTAGGTTGGTTTTTCGCTCCGACTGTGCGTTAAGTAACGCGCTTTGGCGGCGCTGTTGTTCTTCATGCAGTTCAACTAAGGTTTGCTTCGTTTTAGCAAGTTCAGCCTGATTTTGCGCTATTTCCAGTTGCAGCGTTTGTAATTCTTTTAGCTGTTCAATGCGCGCTTTGTTTAAATAATTATAGTAACTAAGGGTGCGTTCAAATTTGGCGGTGTCTTCTTGATTTAGCAGCATTTTTGCATAATCATCGCTGCCACCGGCCATGTATGCGCTTTTAAGTTGTGCCGCTAAAATGTGTTGAAACTTGGCGTATTGTTTTTGTAGTTGAACTGCTTTTTGTTGTTGCAGCTGCTGTTGTTTGCTGGTCTTTTTTACCGCTTGCTCTGCCATATTTAATGCTTTGGCATTTTTTGCAATATCGAGCTCGTGTTTTTTTAGGGTATTTTGCAGCTGAGCAATTTTTTTGCGCTGTGCTTGGTACTCAGATTGGCTTTGCGCTAATGCTGATTGCACTTCGGATAAATCTTTTTTAGTGCGATCTTCATTAGCGGCTGCGTTGGCAGCCGTTAATGAAGTAACGAGTAAAATAAGCGTAATAAAGCGAGGGCTGTGCATGGCTTATTTCAGTGTCATAATAGGCGTGCCGGTCATTTCCGCCGGTTGCTCCATGCCCATTAAGTGCAGCATAGTAGGGGCAACATCACTTAAGGCTTTACCTTCAGATGCAACCGCATCACGGCCTACGTAAATAAACGGCACCGGCTCACTGGTGTGTGCTGTGTGCGCTTGACCCGTTTTAAGGTTGGTCATTTGCTCGGCATTACCATGGTCGGCGGTGATCAATGCTTCACCACCAAACTCTTCTAGTGCATCTACTACTCTGCCAATACAATGATCAACCGCTTCACAGGCTTTAACGGCAGCTTCAAATACCCCTGAATGACCCACCATATCACCATTTGGGTAATTACAAATAATAGCGTCGTATTGGCCGCTTTGAATCGCTGCGACCAGTTTGTCGGTCAGCATTGCTGAGTTCATTTCTGGTTGTAGGTCGTAGGTTGCCACTTGCGGTGATGGGATCAACTCGCGAGTTTCACCGTTAAATTCGTTTTCACGGCCACCACTAAAGAAAAATGTTACATGGGCATACTTTTCGGTTTCTGAAATACGTAATTGCGTTTTATTGTGTTTTTCTAGCCACTCGCCAAATACGTTCACTAAAGGCGTTGGGCCAAACGCAACCGGTGCATTAATGTCGGCAGCGTATTCCGTCATCATTACAAATGCGCTGAGAGCCGGTGATTTTTTCTTGTTGAAACCGTCAAAGTTAGGCTCGACAAAGGCACGGGTAATTTCGCGCGCACGGTCTGCTCTAAAGTTAGCAAAAATAAGGGTATCGCCATCGTTAACCGTGACCGGCTCTGCACCGTCTGGGGTAATAGTACTGGCCGTTACAAACTCGTCATTTTCATCGCGTTGATATGCGGCGTCTAGGGCGGCAACGCCGTTTGTAAAGTTAAACTCGCCTTCGGCTAGGGTCATTAAGTTATAAGCCTTTTCAACACGATTCCAGCGGTTATCGCGATCCATAGCGTAGTAGCGACCAATCAGTGAGGCTAAACGACCACATTTTAGTTTTGCAAAGAGTGCTTCAATGCGCTCAATAGACGCTTTAGCGCTTCGCGGCGGAGTGTCGCGACCATCTAAGAAGCCGTGAAAGTATACTTCTTTGGCACCGCGTTTGGCGGCTAATTCAATACTTGCCACAATGTGGTCTTCATGGCTGTGCACGCCACCTGGGCTAAGTAGCCCCATTATATGCACCGCTTTACCAGCAGCAACGGCTTTATCAATATTGTCTACCAGTGCTGGTGTGCTATCAAATTCACCGTCGTTAATGGCTTTGGTTATACGGGTAAAATCTTGGTATACAACGCGACCTGCACCTAAATTAACATGACCTACTTCTGAGTTACCCATTTGTCTATCAGGCAGACCCACATCAAAACCCGATGCTGAAATTAATGTGCGCGGGCGGGTGGCCCACAATTTATCTAATACTGGTGTATTTGCCGCAAGAATCGCATTACTTTGCTCATCTTCGCGGTATCCCCAGCCATCTAAAATCATTAATACCAGTGGTTTTTTATGTGTTGTCATCGTTAATCCTCAAAGTTAGCCCGGCTTTACTGCACACACGCATCATCGCGAGTATGCTAATGCTAAGCATACCGTGTTTTATAACTCGAATCAGCAAGCAAAAGCAGATAATGAACAGTTTTAGCGCTGGCTTTTAGAGTTAATACTGTTGCTTGCGAAGTTATTACTCAGCGGCTGATAAAATAGTATCAGCCTAGGGTGTCTTCTACTACAAGTAGCGCAGTGCGTGTGGTTTTTCTCCATGCAGGGGGGGTAGTCAGCTATATATAGCCAGAAAGCTGTAACTAAAATGGTGTTTTTATACGCGAATTACTGGGCTAAACTCGCATTTTTAGCTGATTTGGGTATACTTGCGCGGCTAATATTCATTTTATTCAAGCGGGGCGTATGCTAGCTTGGTGAATAACGGCAAGTAGTGTGTGTGGGTAGGGTATTTTTTGTGATATTTACTCACCCAGTTAACGTAGCTGCTAGGCACAAAATAGCTAAAACATCATGTTTTAGGATGAAATTTTATAGTGGAAGTCGAATGGATCAATATATTGAATTTATCAGCAATCATCCAATTTTAAGTGTAGCTTGGGTTGGTATTTTATTGCTAATTATTAGTGGTTGGATCAAAAGTAAGTTTTCAGCAGTGCGCCAAATTAACCCTCAGCAACTCACGTTACTGATCAACCGCGAAAACGGTCAAGTAATCGATATGCGCGCACAAAAAGAGTTTAACGCAGGGCATATTGCCGGCGCTGAGCACTTGAGCCCAGAAAAAGCGAAAAAATCTGATTTTTCACACCTTGAAAAGTACAAGAGCAAACCCATTATATTGGTATGTACTACAGGTATGACCGCCTCAGGCACTGCAACGGCCATGCATAAAGCAGGTTTTGAGCAAGTGAGTGTATTATCAGGTGGTATGGGTGCTTGGCAATCTGCAAGCCTGCCAACGACAACGGGTCGCTAATAATTATTAGCAAACCCATTAGAGGATAATTTATGAGTAATGTTGTTTTATACACCAAAGCCTATTGCCCTTTTTGCCAACGTGCTCGCGCACTGTTAGACAGCAAAGGCGTGCAATACACGGTTTATGACATTGGTGTACAGCCTGAATTGCGTGATGAAATGATCGCCAAAGCAGGCGGCGCAAGCACGGTACCGCAAATATTTATTAATGATGAACATATTGGCGGCTGCGACGACATGATGGCAATAGAAGCCCAAGGTAAACTTGACGCTAAACTAAACGCCACACTAAACGCTTAAATTTTAACTAATTATAATAACGAACAAGTTAGGAATAACCATGACTGAAGAAACGCAAAACGCAGCAGCACAACAAGATACAGGCGCACAATTTACTATCCAACGTATTTATACTAAAGACGTCTCGTTTGAAACGCCAAATTCACCGGCTATTTTTCAAAAAGAATGGACCCCAGAAGTTAAACTAGACCTAGATACACGCTCTAACAAGTTAGACGAAGGTTTATTTGAAGTGGTACTGGCGCTAACGGTAACAGCTTCAATTGGTGAAGAAACGGCGTTTTTATGTGAAATTCAACAAGCGGGTATTTTTACTATTGCTGACGTTGAAGAAATGCAACTGGCGCACATGTTAGGTGCATTTTGCCCTAACGTATTGTTCCCATACGCACGTGAAGCGGTATCTAACTTGGTTAACCGTGGCACATTCCCACAGTTGAACCTAGCACCGGTAAACTTTGACGCATTATTTGCGCAATACATGCAA
>NZ_JBFJHD010000205.1:0-5353 GCF_041613455.1 Pseudoalteromonas sp.
ACAATAGCGTTTTGGACCCACCTGACCCCATGCCGAACTCAGTAGTGAAACGAAACAGCGCCGATGATAGTGTAGCATTTGCTATGTGAAAGTAGGACATTACCAGGCTCCCAATACAAGAAAGCCCGATTCACTGAGTCGGGCTTTTTTACGTCTGTAGAAAAGTGAAACTAAAGGTACGAGGTGCGAGGCGATAGGGGCTAGGAAACACGCAATAGAGGCGACTCTCAGCCAAGTGATAGTGTACTGTGACTCCTTATTGATGGTATCGCATTTGCTATGTGACTCTCCACCGCTGTGGCACCACGCCATTACCAGGCTCCAAATTAAAGAAAGCCCGATTCGAAAGAGTCGGGCTTTTTTACGTTTGCAGGAAAGTGAAACGCAAGGTACTAGGTTCGAGGCGATAGGGGCTAGATTAATTATGTTAATTGCTATTAATCTCTAATTTAATGAAAGAAGCATAACGTTATACTATTGGGACAGGAGTTGCTGCAAATTATTTTGGTTGTTGCTGCGGGTTTATAGTCGCTTTATTGTTGTTTTGCTAACACATACTAGCCGACGTTAACATGTGCCCGCACAGTGGCTAATAACCCTACTGTAGCAGATAAGACGGTTATGATAATAGTATTACAAACATGAAGTTTCTTGTTAACGCAATGGCTTCGCTTTGTAATTAAGCCCTTTCATCGGCGTTAGCAAAGATCAGTTATTTAATGTTTGTATTAGCGGTTAATAATTAGAATGCACCCATAGTGGCAATTAATACGCTAAATATGGAGTTTTTTATAAGTATTGCAGTTCACGGTGATAAGCAAGATCAAAAACGCCAGCGCAAGGCTGGCGTTTTAATGCGACTTAGTTTAACTAATTAAACTTTAGGGCCTGCATTTTTGATGTCTTCTGAAACATCGTATTTAGCGAAGTTTTCTGTGAAGTCTGCTGCTAGTTTAGCGGCATATTCTGCATACTTTGCTTTATCTTCCCAGGTATTAATTGGGTTAAGTAAGTTGCTATCTACACCTGGTACAGCCACTGGTACATCTAGGTTTAATACATCAATGTGCTGTGTTTCTACACCGGCTAACTTGCCAGATACAATCGCATCTACCACAGCACGTGTTGTTGGAATATCAAAACGCTTACCTGTGCCGTAAGGACCGCCGGTCCAACCGGTATTAACTAGGTATACTTTAGCGCCAAATTCACGTACGCGCTTCATAAGAAGTTCTGCGTATACGCCAGCTGGGCGCGGGAAGAATGGTGCGCCAAAACAGGTCGAAAATGTTGATTCGATATCGCTGGTAGAGCCAATTTCAGTTGAACCTACTTTTGCGGTGTAGCCACTTAAAAAGTGAAATGCTGCTGCTTCTTCAGTTAATACTGAAACCGGTGGTAATACACCGCTTACGTCACATGTTAAGAATACCACTGCTTTTGGCTCGCCAGCGCGGTTTTCTACTTTACGTTTTTCAACGTGCTCAAGTGGGTAAGCTGCACGGCTATTTTGTGTCAGGCTTGTATCATGAAAATCCGGTACGCGGTTTTCATCAAGAACGACGTTTTCTAGAATAGTGCCAAAGCGAATTGCATCCCAAATTACCGGTTCGTTCTTTTGTGAAAGGTCGATACATTTAGCGTAACAGCCGCCTTCGATATTGAAAACGCTGCCTGGTGCCCAACCGTGTTCATCGTCGCCAATTAAAAAGCGTGTTGGATCGGCTGATAATGTTGTTTTACCGGTGCCCGATAAACCAAAGAATAAAGCGGTATCGCCAGCTTCACCTACGTTAGCAGAGCAGTGCATTGGTAACACACCTTTTGCTGGAAGCAGGAAGTTTTGTACTGAGAACATCGATTTTTTCATTTCACCAGCGTAACGCATACCGGCAAGTAGCACTTTACGTTGTGCGAAATTGATGATGACGGTGCCATCGCTGTTCGTGCCATCACGCTCAGGATCACATACAAAAGAAGGTACATTCATTACCTGCCATTGTGGTAAGTTGGCGTTGTTATATGTTTCAGGTTGGATAAACATATTTTTAGCAAAAATATGGTGCCATGCCGTTTCAGTTGTAACCACGACTGGTAAATAGTGCTCTGGATCTGCGCCCACTTCAAGGTGAGAGATGAAATGATCATTGCTTTGCACATGTGCTTCTACACGTGCCCATAAAGCATCAAATTTATCTGCATCGAAAGGGCGGTTTACGTTACCCCATTGAATTTCATTTTCAGTACTTGATTCTTGAACAATAAAACGATCTTTTGGAGAGCGGCCAGTACGACGGCCAGTATTAGCAACGAAAGCTCCATTGGCTGCTAAAGTTCCTTCGCCGCGACGGATCGCGTGTTCGACAAGTTCAGCTGCAGTTAGATCGACAAAACGGGTAGCGCTTGAAGTCATGTTTATACCTAAATTGTGTGAGATTGAACGGGATAGCCCTGGGTCTGTTAACCTTTAAGCTGTAAATATAGTAACAGATGGATTGAGGATATTCGAGCCTCTGAACAGCTTAAAAACAACTATATTAGGTAAAAAAGGTGAATAATTTCAATGATACCGGTGTCATGAAATTACGCTTTTGCATGATACCGGTGTCATTTTTAGTGGAAAAAAAGCCACAACATTTGTGGCTTCTGTTATGAACGATTTTTAAGCAATGATTAGTTAAAAATACTTTTCACATCTTGTTCGTTAAAAATGTAATCTTTTAAGCAGTAATGGCAACTAATTTTAACCTCGCCATGCTCAGCAATATCGTCAAGTAGCGATTGTTGGCCCACATTAACCAATGCCGTTAGGGTTTTTTCACGGGTACAGCCACATTTAAACTTTATTGCCTGTGGTTCAAAAACACGAGGGTTATCTTCATGATATAAACGTGTCAGGATGGTGTGCGCATCAAGTTCTAACAACTCTTCATTTTTTATAGTGCTACTTAGCGCTTCTAAATGGGCAAAGTCAGTGATGGATTTTTGCTTATCGACAGGTAAAACCTGTAAAAATAGCCCGCAAGCTTTAGCGCTGCCTTCTGTGGTATCGGTGGCAAACCACAGGCGTGTTTTTAACTGCTCTGACTGTTCAAAGTAACTTTCAATACACTCACTTAATGTGTCGTGTTCAAGCGGCACAATGCCTTGATAACGCTCACCTTTGGTGGGAGTAATGGTAATTACCATATAACCTTGGCCAATGAGCTCTTTCACGGTTGAGCCTGTTACGTCGCTTTGTAAGCGAGCGATACCACGCATATTTTGTTTATCGTCACCATTAATTACCGCATATTTAACAGGGCCATCACCTTGTAGTTGCACTGCAATTTCGCCTTCAAACTTTAAGGTTGCGGTTAATAAGCAGGTTGCTACGAGTAATTCACCTAATAACGCTTTAACAGGCGCGGGGTAATTATGATTAGCAATCATTTCATTGTAGGCGTGGTCTATTTGTACGAGTTCGCCACGAACATCGAGATTGTCGAATAAATAACGGTGAAGTAAATCTTGTTGCATGAGCGACACTACCTAACTTGATTTTAGTTTTAAAAGTTCACGTCTTTGCTTTTTATCCGGCTTTCTTTCCGGATGCGGGGCAAAGAGGCTGTTATTTTTGCGCGCAATAGCATTTGCTTCGCGCTTAGCGATACTGGCATCAGATTCTTGATACAAGGTCTGTGCAATGGGGGCACTTTGGCGTTTATCAAGGATACCTAGTATGGTTACTATTTTTTCCTCAACACCTTGCGCTAATTTAAGCGTTGCGCCTATTTCAACTATCTTGCCTGCCTTAGTACGTTGACCATTATAATGTACTTTTCCGCCTTGCACCATTTCACGAGCCGCCGCCCGTGTTTTATAAAATCGAGCGGCCCATAACCATTTATCTAATCGCACTTTTAGTTCACTTTGATGCTCTAAACTTCGATTAGTACTCGCTTTTCTAGCCATAAAGCCCCCCTATAAATGTTTGCTTGCGGTTTTTAAAATTTACCACGAAATTAATTTAGGATGAAGGTATTACCCGCGCGTTTGTTTTTTATACAGTTAAAAAATTAAAGTTAACTTGTTTACAAAGTTTAATATTAGTGTGCTTGTTGAATGAAAAATGAAAAGGTACTATGGATGATGATTATGTAAAAAACTAAAACAAGAATACTATTTATGGAACAACACGTTCAACAGTTTAAACATTATTTAAGCCGCTTACCGCACGCTAAATTAAGTGCGGTGGTTACTTTATTAGTTGTTGTTTACATTGCATATTTACCATCAAAGTTAGTGTGGTTACTATGGCCAACGACTACCTCTGCTCCGTTAACCCCGCAATACCAGGGGCAGTCTGCCACAAAAGCGAATAATAATTTCACCCAGCAAATTATAGAGCAGTTTATTTTTGGTAAGGTAACTGTTAACAAGGAAAAAGTTCAACAGCAGGAAGTGGTTAATAATGCACCTGAGACTCGCTTAAGTATTAATCTGACCGGTATTGTTGCAGTCAGTAATGATGACCAAGCTGGCATTGCAATTATTGAATCACAAGGTCAGCAAAGTAGCTACTTAGTAGATGAGGCAGTGCAAGGAACGCGTGCTAAATTAGCGCAGATATTGCCTGATCGGGTGATATTATCGGTGAATGGTCGTTTTGAAACGTTAATGTTAGATGGCTTAGATTTTAGCAAAAAAGTGTCTATGCCTGTTTTAGCAGCACCGAGTGAAGCGACAATGGGACCACAATTATCAGCTGCTGAAAGCGAGCAAAAAATAGAGGTGACTGCCGATCCCGAAGTAAAACAGGCATTAATAGAAACCCGCGAAGAACTTTTAGATGAACCGGGAAAATTATTTGATTACATACGCGTTTCACAAGCGATGAATGATGGGGAACTTATTGGTTATCGCTTAAGTCCAGGTAAAGATCCTTCGCTATTTAAGCAAATGGGATTACAAAATAACGATCTAGCTGTTGCAATAAATGGCTATCAATTAACAGATTTAAAACAGGCCATGGCAGCCATCAACGAGCTGCGTAATAGTACAGACGCCACTATCACTATTGAACGTGATAATCAGCAAATAGACGTACAATTTAGTCTGCAATAACTAAGCATTGGAGTTTCAACATAATGGTTCAGACGCTACACCTCAAAAAAATTAAAAAAGGGTTAGCTAAGTACGCAGCACTTTTTCTAGCAGCGAGTATTTCGTTTTCTGTTGCCGCAGTGCAGTACGCTGCAAACTTTAAGGGCACCGATATTAATGAGTTTATTAATATTGTTGGCAAAAACCTCAATAAAACTATCATCATTGACCCTAACGTACGTGGCAAAGTAAATGTGCGTAGTTACGA
>NZ_JBFJHD010000206.1:0-5307 GCF_041613455.1 Pseudoalteromonas sp.
CGAAGATCAGCAAGCTTTTGCACAAACCGCCCGTCAATTTGCTGAGTCTGAACTTGCCCCGCATGCGGCAAAATGGGATCGCGAACATATTTTTCCAAAAGACACCATTAAAGCCGCCGGTGAGCTTGGTTTTTGTGGCCTGTATACGCCAGAAGAAGCAGGTGGCTTAGGGTTATCTCGTTTAGATTCGAGCATTATTTTTGAACAACTTGCTATGGGTTGTACCGCGACCACCGCGATGTTGACGATTCATAACATGGCCACCTGGATGATTGCCAGCTTTGGTAGCGACGCGGCAAAAGATCAATACTGTGAACAATTAGTCACTGGTGATTTACTGGCTTCGTATTGTTTAACCGAGCCTGGCTCTGGCTCAGATGCGGCTTCACTTAAAACCAAAGCAGTGCGCGATGGCGACGACTACGTAATTAACGGCTCTAAAATGTTTATTTCGGGCGCCGGTGAAACCGAAGTGCTTGTTGTTATGGCGCGTACTGGCGGCGAAGGCCCTAAAGGTATTTCAGCGTTTATTGTCCCTGCAGACGCGAAGGGCGTTGAATATGGCAAAGCCGAAGAAAAAATGGGCTGGAACGCGCAGCCCACTCGGTTAATAAGCTTTGAAGATGTACGAATTCCAGCACATAATTTATTAGGAGCCGAGGGCGAAGGTTTTAAATTTGCCATGCAAGGCCTAGATGGCGGGCGTATTAATATTGCCACTTGTTCTATTGGTACCGCACAAGCGGCGCTGAATACTGCCCGTGAATATTTAAAAGAACGCACTCAATTTGGTAAGCCATTGGCTGCGTTTCAAGCGCTACAGTTTAAAATTGCCGATATGAATACCGAGCTTGTTGCCGCCCGCCAAATGGTAAGGTTGGCTGCGTTTAAACTGGATAATAACGACAGCGAAAAAACCACCTATTGTGCCATGGCGAAACGGTTTGCCACCGATGTTGGCTTTACCGTATGTAATGACGCGCTGCAAATTCATGGCGGTTATGGTTACATTAAAGAATACCCACTTGAGCGCCATGTACGTGATGTGCGTGTACACCAAATACTAGAAGGCACTAACGAAATTATGCGAGTGATTATTGCACGTCGTATTTTAGCCGAGTCGGCCAGCGAAGTTTTATAAGGAGTTATTTATGTCACAGTCAAACACGACCCCGAGCATTGAGTTAACAACCGAAGGCCATGTTGCTATTGTAACTATGTCGAACCCGCCAGCGAACACTTGGACCAAAGACACCTTAGTAGCGCTGAAAAATACTGTTAACGAACTAAATAGTAATAAAAATATTTATGCATTAGTACTCACAGGTGAAGGCGATAAGTTTTTTAGTGCCGGTGCCGATTTAAACCTGTTTGCCGGTGGTGATAAAGGCGTTGCCGCCGAAATGTCGCGAGTATTTGGTGAAGCGTTTGAGGCGTTGACTAATTTTAGAGGCGTATCGGTTGCGGCGATTAATGGCTATGCCATGGGCGGTGGTTTAGAGGTCGCACTCGCGTGTGATATTCGTATTGCTGAAGAGCAAGCACAAATGGCACTGCCTGAAGCTAAAGTGGGCTTATTGCCCTGTGCCGGTGGCACGCAAAACTTAGCGTGGCTGGTGGGTGAAGGCTGGGCTAAACGGATGATTTTATGTGGCGAACGCTTAAAAGCCGATAAAGCGCTGCAAATTGGTTTAGTTGAAGAAGTGGTGGCTCAGGGCGAAAGCTTTGCCGCGGCACTTAAGCTTGCGAATCAAGTAGCCGATCAGAGCCCATCGTCGGTAGCGGCGTGTAAAACCCTGATCCAAAAAGGGCGTCAGCAACCTATGGCAAGCATTTTACCGCTAGAGCGTGAATTATTTGTGGCGTTATTTGACACTGAAGATCAACAAGAAGGCGTGAATGCGTTTTTAGAAAAGCGCCGTGCAAATTGGGTGAATGGCTAATGAGCGAATTAACATTATTAAATGATGCAAATGACGCTGTAGTATTTGAAACCACAGTGGCTGCGAATGGGGCTGTTATTGCTTTTGCCACACTAAACGCACCTAAATCGTTAAATGCGCTTAACTTAGAAATGATCAACCTGTTAGAACCACAACTTAAAACGTGGGCTGCCGATGACAGTATTGCCATGGTGGTTTTAAAAGGTGCGGGCGATAAAGCATTTTGTGCTGGTGGCGACATTGTTAGTTTGCACCAAGCCATGGTTGAAGGACGTGCGGGCGACGTTGTTGAAGACTTCTTCACCAAAGAGTACCGCCTCGATTACATGATTCATTGCTACGAAAAGCCAATTTTGGTGTGGGGTAACGGCATTGTTATGGGCGGCGGGCTAGGCCTGATGGCCGGTGCAAGCCATCGTGTAGTTACCGAAACATCGCGTATCGCCATGCCAGAGCAAACCATAGGGTTATACCCTGATGTGGGCGGCAGTTATTTTTTACATAAAATGCCGCACAGTGTGGGCTTATTTTTAGGGCTAACCTCAGCATCAATTAATTGTGATGATGCCCGCTTTGTTGCATTGGCTGATCATTTTGTAAAAACCGATAAATACGATGCATTAGTGGCTGGGTTAATTAATATAAAATGGGGTAAAACAGCCAGTTTGAATCATGAAAAACTCAGCACCTTGCTCACCGAGTTAGACAATCAATCTGGGCGTTTACCGAAAGGTAATATCAAAGCCAATTTAGCCACGATTCAAGAGTTAGCCGAGTTTGATACCTTGCAGCAGCAAGTTGATTATATTTTAAACCTCAATACCGACGACAAATGGCTGCAAAAAGCACAAAAATCGCTTAAGCATGGTTGCCCGCTAAGTTGTGCGTTGGTGAGCAAACAGCTACAAACCAGTAAAGGCAAATGCCTAGCAGACTGCTTTAGAATGGAACTGGGAATGTCGGTACGTGCTGGCGAAGTTGGTGAGTTTCAAGAAGGGGTACGTGCGTTATTAATCGATAAAGACGGCGCACCTAATTGGCAATATAAAACACTCAGTGATGTACCAAGTTCGGTCGTTGATAGCTTCTTTGAAGACCGCTATGGCGAGCATCACCCACTTAAACAATTACAACAAGGCTAATGCGATGAGTAAACTCAATATAGGATTTATTGGTTTGGGCAATATGGGCGGGCCAATGGCGGCCAATCTAGTAAAAGCAGGCCACACTGTGAGCGTGTTCGACCTAAACCCCACAGCCGTTGACGAACTAAAAAGTAAAGGCGCTAATGTAGCTGCCGATGCGGCTCAATGTAGCAACAACGTTGATGTACTTATTAGTATGTTACCGGCGAGCAAGCATGTAAAAGCTCTGTACTTAGGCGAAAATGGGCTGATTAATAGCTTAAATAAAAATACCTTAGTGATTGATTGTTCGACCATTGATGCAGAGTCTGCCCGCGACGTAGGCAAAGCGTTAGCTGAGCACGGAATCCGCTTTGTAGATGCACCGGTATCGGGTGGTGTTGCAGGGGCAACGGCTGGCACATTGACCTTTATAGTCGGTGGCGATAAAGCTGCGTTCGATAAAGCCCATACTGTATTGGTTGATATGGGGAAAAATATTTTCCACGCCGGCGATATTGGCGCCGGGCAAGTTGCTAAAATTTGTAATAACATGCTGTTGAGCATTTTAATGGCGGGCACCAGCGAAGCTCTTCAAATGGGTATAAATAATGGCCTAGATCCTAAAGTACTTAGCGATATTATGAGCGCAAGCTCAGGCCGTAACTGGACCTTAGAGCTCTATAACCCGTGCCCAGGCGTTATGGACACAGCGCCGGCAAGTAACGATTACAAACCAGGCTTTATGGTCGACCTAATGGCGAAAGATTTAGGCCTTGCCATGGAAGCGGCTAAGCAAAGTAAATCAGCCACGCCAATGGGCTCAATGGCAAATGACTTATACACTACATTGCAGCATCAAGGCGCTGGCAGTGAAGATTTTAGTGCCATTTTTAAATTATTTTCGAAGTAGAGGTAGCGGGTGGAAATTAACAATAACACGGTAGTCATAACCGGTGGCGCACAAGGTTTAGGCTTTGCGATGGCACAAAAGTTTGCGTTGTTAGGGGCTAATATTGCACTTATAGACATGGCGCAAGAGGCCCTTAACACAGCCGCAGAGCAATTGGCATCTCTTGAAGGCGTTACCGGCACAATAAAAGGCTATGCCGCGAATGTGACGAATGAAGCCGAAGTAGAAGCGGTTTTTAACACCATCAATAGTGACTTTGGCCATATTGGGGTTTTGATCAATAATGCCGGTATTTTACGCGATGGCATGTTTATTAAAGCGAAAGACGGCAAAGTAGTTAAAAAAATGTCGCTTGAGCAATTTCAATCTGTGATAGACGTAAACTTAACCGGCGTATTTTTAGCAGGGCGAGAAGCCGCCAGCCATATGATTGAATCAGGCAAAGGCGGTGTGATTGTTAATATGTCAAGCGTAGCGCGTGCCGGTAACATTGGCCAAACCAACTACGCGGCATCAAAAGCCGGTGTAGTAGCCATGACCACAGGCTGGGCAAAAGAGCTAGGCCGCTTTGGTATTCGCGTAGGCGCTATCGCGCCAGGCGTTATTAGCACCGCCATGACCGATGCGATGAAGCCAGAAGCGAAACAACGTATGCTAGCAGTTACGCCAGTCGGGCGCTTAGGCGAAGCCGACGAAATTGCGCATACCGCACAATACATCATCGAAAACGACTTTTTTACTGGTCGCGTAGTAGAGATCGACGGCGGCATTCGCTTATAAACACGTTATTTTAGTTGATTAAAAGCACAGCTGTTACGGGCTGTGCTTTTTTTGTGTTAAAACTGAAGAAGCAAATAGCGCATATACGGAACAGGAAATTAGCAAAAACAGTATCGAATGCTGTTTTTATAAAACCGAAAATATATGCCTGTCCCATTTAAACTTTTCGCATTTAAACTTTAACTGTCGTGCTGAGCAGTAAATTAGAATTTTATGTCAGTGCACACCTTCAACAGTTAATTGCTTAATAAGTAGAGGTGGCTTACTTAAAGCCGCTTCCATTCTCTAAAAGCATCGCTAAATCTGTTAGTGAATAAATCACTTATATGAATTTATAACTAAAGTGCCTCAAAAATGGCAGCAATACCTTGCCCGCCACCAATACACATAGTGACTAGTCCGTATTTACCGTTAATGCGCTGCAGCTCGTATAGACATTTGGTCGATAAAATAGCCCCCGTTGCGCCAACTGGATGACCCAATGCAATGGCACCGCCATTCGGGTTTACCTTATGCTCCGGAAAATTTAATTCGCTGGCTACGCACA
>NZ_JBFJHD010000207.1:0-5306 GCF_041613455.1 Pseudoalteromonas sp.
AAGTATTTCATGTTAGCCACCCTACTTCGTTACCGCTGTTTGCCGAGCTGATGCTGGCTAAAATGAATTCTGTGCGTCCGCAATTTGCGGTTAATAATGATAACGATATTAAAATAGAGTTTGTACTTAATGTACAACAGCTTGCGCAACCATTACAAAGTACACTGTTTATACTTATTTTACTGATCACTATTTTAGTGGTTATTCCTATCGCGTTAATGAGAGTGATGCATCAACGCATAACCAATAAAATTAGCCTGGCAGTGGCCGATATTATTGATATTTATATTAATCAAAATCAGTTAGATCATGACTTAGAAACCAGTATTGACGCCAGCCGAATGCAAAAACTAGCGAAAAATTTAGTGCCTAGTTTTAATCGCCTATCGCATTTTTTGAAAACTAAGCGTGAAGACCTACAAAGTGCTGCCTTAACGATTAAGCAAGAAGCCTACAAAGATATGGTGACTGATTTAGGTAACCGTAATATGTTTGTCGAATATTATGAAAAAAATATCGAAAACAGCGAGAGAAGCACCTTTGGCTCGCTAGCACTGATCCGTTGTAGCGAACTGCAATCAATTAACCAAAGCCGTGGTTATCAAAAAGGTGATGAATATATTAAAGCGGTTGCCGATATTATTAAGCACATTAGCGGCACCTATACGGGAAGCCAAATATTTAGGCTAAACAGTTCAGATTTTATTGCCGTGCTGCCTAACGTACCGCTTAAAGAAGCTGAGCGCTATGGTGAGAACTTACAATCGCGCTTTACGCAATATCAACAAAATCAAGAACTAAGCTCAGTAGCCAATACAGGTATTGTGGGCTACGAAAAGTCTAAACCCTTGGGTGAGCTGCTTTCTGTGGCTGATAATGCCATGAGCATGGCGCAGTCTAAGCACGCAAACGCATGGCATGTGCAACGTGATAGCGATTTAATCAACAATGTTAGTGCGGGTTTTGGTAATCAAAATTGGCGCAAAGTAATTAAAGAAGTAATAGAAGCCAAGCGGGTTAGCTTAGTGATGCAAAATATCATGCCGCTTGGGAAAAATATTAAAGCGTATGCGGAAATTTTAGTCCGTTTTAAAACTGAAGATAGTCAGGTGCTGCCTACCGCTTCATTTTTAGCTATGGCTGAAAAATTAGATATGGCGATTGACATCGATAAACTGATTATTGACGCCTCGCTTGAAAAAATCAAAAATCGTAACTTCTCTGAGAAGTACTTTGGTATCAATATTACCCCATCGAGTGCACACAACGATCAGTTTATTATATGGTTAGAGCGCCGCTTATTAAAAGACTCGCATATTGCCGCCAAACTAGTGTTTGAAGTGAGTGAGTTTGGCTTACAACAAAATATTAAAGCCAGCAAACGCTTTATTGATATGATCCACCGTGTGGGCTCACGCATCACCGTGGAGCGCTTTGGCGTGGGATTAACCTCATTTAAGTTTTTCCGCGACTTAAAACCCGACTTTATCAAAATGGATGCCAGCTATACACGGGGTCTAGAAGACGATAAAAACAATCAATACTTTATGCGCTTAATGGTTGATTTAGCACATAGAATTAGCGTCAGTGTATTTGCTGAAGGTGTCGAGAGCCAAGAAGAAAAGCATATTATTGAAACATTGTGTTTAGATGGGGTGCAAGGCTATTACATCGAAAAGCCAAAAGATATGTAATATCAGCTAACACTGGTAAGCAAAAAAAGAGCAATGATTGCTCTTTTTTTGCTTTCTGCGGGCGATGATTTATCATGTATAGATAAAATTAAAGCCTAACATCAAGCAAGCACACCATCCTTTCACAGTAATTTTACATCTTTGTTATAGGTCAATAATTTTACGCTATTTATTTAGCTGAACACTACTGCACCTGTTGTTTATCTCGGCAGAAAAAAGGATAATGCACGGGATTTTAAACGCGCGAGGCACACATGACTGAATATGTCTTGTTATTAATCGGAACCGTTCTGGTTAATAACTTTGTATTAGTACAATTTTTAGGCTTGTGCCCTTTTATGGGGGTTTCGAGTAAGTTAGACACAGCCATAGGTATGTCGTTGGCAACCACCTTTGTACTGACCCTCGCCTCGGTAACCAGCTACTTAGTTAACCAGTATATTTTAATACCGCTGGATATCACCTACTTACGCACCATGAGCTTTATTTTAGTGATTGCTGTTGTGGTGCAATTTACCGAGATGGTGGTGCGTAAAACCAGCCCTACCCTGTACCGCTTATTGGGTATATTTTTACCGCTTATTACCACTAACTGTGCTGTGTTAGGTGTTGCGTTACTGAACATTAAAGAAGATCACTCATTTTTACAGTCTGCTGTCTATGGCTTTGGTGCTGCGGTTGGCTTTTCATTAGTATTAGTGTTATTTGCCGCCCTACGCGAGCGCCTTGCCGCTGCTGATGTACCTATCCCCTTTAAGGGCGCTTCGATTGCCTTGATCACCGCAGGTTTAATGTCGATGGCGTTCATGGGCTTTACCGGATTAGTGAAGTTTTAATATGACCTTATTTTACGCCTTAATAGCGCTTGGCTCGCTTGCATTAATTTTTGGCTTGATTTTAGGCTTTGCCGCTATTCGCTTTCGTGTAGAAAGTAACCCTATTGTTGAGCAAATAGATACTATATTGCCACAAACCCAATGTGGGCAATGTGGCTACCCCGGCTGTCGGCCCTATGCCGAAGCAATTGCCAATGGCGATGAAATTAATAAATGCCCGCCAGGGGGCGAAGCCACAATGAAGAAGTTGGCCGACCTCATGGGGGTTGATCCAAAACCACTCGCTGGCGGCGAACAAGCAGAGCCTATTAAAACAGTTGCTTATATTCGCGAAGATGAATGTATTGGCTGTACTAAATGTATTCAGGCCTGCCCGGTAGACGCGATTGTTGGCGCGACTCGCCAAATGCATACCGTGTTGATTGACGAATGCACCGGCTGTGACTTATGCGTTGAGCCTTGCCCGGTAGATTGCATTGATATGCTGCCGGTCGCCGAAACAAAACAAAACTGGAAATGGCAGCTCGATGCTATTCCTGTTACGCAAATAGATTAGAGGTTTGAGTGGAAAAGTTACTTGAACAAATAAAAAACGGCACGGTTTGGCCATTTCCAGGTGGCGTGCATCCACCACAACAAAAATCACTTTCTAATAGTGCCAGTATTGCGCGCTTACCCTTACCCGATAAATTAATTGTGGCACTTAAGCAACACATTGGCGCTAACGGTAAACTCATTGTCGAAAAAGGCCAACACGTGCTAAAAGGCCAAGCATTAACACGACCTTCTACAAATTGGTCTGTGCCGGTGCATGCTCCTACCTCTGGTGTTATCACTGATATTGCAGCGATGCCTTCGGCACACCCCTCTGCTCTACCTGAGCTGAGTGTGATTATAACGCCCGACGGCGACGATAAGTGGTGCGAACTCACACCGGCTGCCAATCCTGAAGAGCTTAGCCATGATGAGTTAATTGATATTATTCATCAAGCCGGCATAAGTGGTATGGGCGGTGCAGGTTTTCCTACTTATGTTAAAGCTGATGCAAAACACGCCATTGAGTTTTTAATTATCAATGCCGTAGAGTGCGAGCCTTACATTACTGCCGATGATTTATTAATGCGTGAGCATGCCGAGCAAATTGTGCAAGGCATTGAGCTGATGCAACGATTATTAAAGCCCACCTTGTGCATAATTGGCATTGAAGATAATAAGCCCGAAGCCATTGCCGCAATGAAGCGCGCAGCTGAGCATAATGCGCAAATAGTGGTGCAAACCGTGCCGACTGTTTACCCTTCAGGCGGTGAAAAGCAACTAATAAAACTGCTCACTAATCGTGAAGTGCCCAGCAGTGGTATTCCCGCAGACATAGGTATATTAGTGCATAACACCGGCACTTTATTTGCCATTCAGCAAGCAGTATACGAAGGTAAACCCTTAATTGAGCGGGTAGTTACCGTAACGGGTAACACTATTCATAAGCCGGGTAATGTTTGGGCTTTATTGGGCAGCGAAATTAAGCACTTGCTCGATTGCCAAGGCTTTTCACCGGTGCCACAACAACAGGTTATTATGGGCGGCCCAATGATGGGCTTTACCTTGCCGACTATTCGCATAGGGGTGGTAAAAACCACTAACTGTATATTAGCGCCCGATCATAAAGAGCTGGCAGACCCCGGCCCCGAAAAAGCCTGTATACGCTGTAGTGCCTGTGCCCACGCTTGCCCTGCGTCGTTATTACCACAACAATTGCAGTGGTTTGCTAAATCAAAAGAATACGACAAACTTCAAGAGCATAATTTATTTGACTGTATTGAATGTGGCGCCTGTGCGTATGTGTGCCCCAGTGAAATACCGTTAGTGCAATATTATCGCGTTGCCAAAGTCGAAATTAGAGAGCAACAAGCCGATAAAGTTAAAGCCGATCGCGCCAAAGAACGATTTGATGCCCGCAAAGAACGCTTAGAGCGTGAACAAGCTGAGCGACAAAATCGCCATAAACGCAAAGCTGCCCCTAAATCTAGCGACGAAAAGCAAAAAGTAGCCGAAGCGCTTGCTCGGGTTAAAAATAAATCCAGCGACACAGATGAAAAATCGGCCGTGGCCGCGGCGATAGCCCGTGCTAAAGCGAAAAAGCAAGGGGCAGAGCTGGAGCCTGATAATAGCGCAGTTGCTAAAGAGCGCGCATTACGTAAAGAGCAGGCTCGTCAGTATAAACAGCAAAAAGAAGCACAAGCGTTAAGTAGCACAGACGCAGATAATACGCCTGCAGATGATAAAAAGTCTGCGGTGGCCGCTGCCATTGCCCGTGCTAAAGCGAAAAAAGCTGCACAAGCCGCTGATGCCAACGCTACTGACGATACCACTACCGACGTCGCTCCTGTAGATGATAAAAAAGCTGCCGTGGCTGCAGCGATTGCCCGCGCTAAAGCGAAAAAAGCAGCGCAAGCCGCTGATGCCAACACTACTGACGATGCCACTAACGACGCTGCTCCAGTGGATGATAAAAAAGCCGCCGTGGCCGCGGCGATTGCCCGTGCTAAAGCGAAAAAAGCAGCACAAGCCGCTGATGCTAACGCTTCTGACGATGTAACTGACGATGTCGCTCCAGTGGATGATAAAAAAGCCGCCGTGGCCGCAGCGATTGCCCGCGCTAAAGCAAAAAAGGCCGCTAAAGAGGCTGAGGCATCCTCAACGACTAGTAGCACAGATCAGCAGAGTGAAGCCGCAGAGCCCAATACTTCTGCATCGAGTGATGACAAGAAAAAAGCAGCGG
>NZ_JBFJHD010000208.1:0-5192 GCF_041613455.1 Pseudoalteromonas sp.
AGTAGTGGGTCTGCACGGTATTGGTTTTACTGTTGATGAAATGATCCAAGGATTTGCCGTCGCCATGAAAATGGGCGCCACTAAAGCTGATTTTGATGCGGTAGTGGCTATTCACCCTACCGGCTCGGAAGAGTTTGTTACTATGAGGTAAGCTTCGAGTATAAATTGAAACCTTGCGCTGAAAACCGCAAGGTTTTTTTTAGCTGTTGTTTTTGCCGCCGAGCAAAATTAAGCGATTTTATTGCTTAGCTTGCGTGGTTAAATACGCAAAATTTAGCTAGTATGCTCTGCTGTTATTGTTATTAATTTTTCAATTATTAGGTATTTATGCTCAAAGACATACTGCTATTACACCCGGTTTTAATCTCCTTAGTTGTGCTTAGTATTGCATTTAGCTTAAAGTTAATCGTTGATAAACTAGCAAAGTATCGCGCCGAAAAAAAAGAAAAAGACATTCGCTATATCGCACATAACATTAAGCACTTTATTAATTTTGTGATGGTGTTATTACTGCTGTTTGTTTGGTCTACCGAAATTCAAAACTTTGCGCTCTCGATAGCCGCTTTTGCTGTGGCGATTGTGCTGGCCACCCGCGAATTTATTCAATGTGTTATCGGCTTTTTTTACTTAGTCACCACCCGCCCCTTTAGAGTGGGTGACTGGGTACAAGTGGGCGATTACTTTGGTGAAATAGCCGAAACTAATTGGATCAAAACAACCATGCATGAAATTGACATGCGTACCTATCAGTTTTCTCGAAAAACAATCTACATTCCTAATAATAAGTTAATTACCAGCCCGATAAAAAACTTAAACTTTGTTAAACGCTTCGCCACACATCATTTTAATATCATTCGTAAAGAAAGCTTTAACCCGTACCCCATTTACCAAACATTAAATGATAGAGCACGGCTCTATTGTGAAGAATTTGCCGAAGTGGCCAGCCGCTATAATGCCATTATTGAAAGAAAACTGGATGCCAAAATCTCAGGCCCCACTCCAGAAATACATTTTGGCACCACCGAGCTGGGTGAGTTTAAAGCCAGCTTTACGCTCTTTTGCCCTACCGATAAAGCACTTGAAATAGAGCATAAGTTAACTGAATGCTTTATGGAGTTGTGGTACAACGAAGCCCAAAAAAGCCCGCTTGAAAGCTGAGCAGCACCCGCTACGTGGATCTGCTTTAGACTATAAAACAGGCACTCAGTGATGCAATATGAGTTTACTTAGCCAATGCATATTGCAGCAACATATAAACATAACAACACACTAAAAATACATCTAACCCCTTATTTTAACAATGAAATTTTTTAAAAATATAAATACTCTGAAATGGGTATGATGACATAGCTTTGCAGGTTTATTAGCATTAAAATCTTGCGCATTGTGAACCCTTGAGCTTTGTTATGTTTTTACTACGATCATTTATTTACCTGCTATTTCTAGCGAGTGTGGCTT
The DNA here is from genome assembly GCF_041613455.1 of Pseudoalteromonas sp. GTDB lineage: Bacteria > Pseudomonadota > Gammaproteobacteria > Enterobacterales > Alteromonadaceae > Pseudoalteromonas. Next base: position 1,459 of record NZ_JBFJHD010000208.1, read on the forward strand.
ATTTAATCCAACTCGAAGGCTTTGCCTTAAAGCAACAGGCACTCTATAGCGAGCACACCCTCACTGAGCATATGCAAGAAGGCTTTACGCTTTTAAGTTGCGTGTTGTTTTGTTACGCCTCTCGCATTAATGCCCAGCTAAAAATAGCAGCACTGTTATTGGCTACGTTATCGGCACTGATGTTTGTCAGAGAGTTTGATAGTTACCTCGACTTATACGTGTTTGATGGTGCTTGGCAAAGTATTGTGTATGCTATTTTAGCATTGACAGCCGGTTACCTAATTCGACATCGAGGAACGGTGTATAGCTCCTTAACCGCCTACGCTCGCACGCCTAGCTACGGCATTTGCTTATCGGGAGTGGTCACGTTATTGGCGTTTTCACGCATCATGGGTAAAGGCGAGTTTTGGCACTCTGTAATGGGAGAAAACTACATGCGGGTGGTAAAAAACATTATTGAAGAAGGGATAGAAACGCTTGGTTATGCGTTAATCTTTATCGCGGCCGTTGAGCTTGTTTTGCTATGTAGAAAAGCCGTTACTCAGCAACACACGGCTTTAACTGAGCTGTAAAACCGCGCTATATAAACTAAAGAGCAGCATTGCACGCCTTTAGTCAAGGCACTGCCAGCTGCTCTTTTTAGCTATGCCAAGCAAGTGTTATTGCTTACGCCGTACCGCCTACGGTAAGGTTATCTATTTTCAGACTAGGTTGACCCACGCCTACCGGCACACTTTGACTGTCTTTACCACATACCCCCACGCCTTTATCAAGCGCGAGATCGTTACCCACCATAGAGATCTGCTGCATCACCTCAGGGCCATTACCAATCAGGGTCGCGCCTTTGATAGGTTGAGTAATTTTACCGTTTTCAATTAAATAAGCTTCTGAGGCACTAAAGACAAATTTACCTGAGGTAATATCTACTTGCCCGCCACCAAAGTTAGGGGCAAACACGCCCTTTTTCACACTGCTGATGATATCGGCTTGGCTGTGCTCGCCGCCTAACATATAGGTGTTAGTCATGCGAGGCATAGGTAAGTGGGCGTACGATTCACGACGTGCGTTACCAGTAGGATTTACCCCCATCAGCCGCGCATTCATTTTATCTTGCATGTAGCCTTTTAAGATACCGTTTTCTATCAGCACATTATATGCCGCAGGCGTGCCTTCATCATCCACATTAAGTGAACCACGGCGGTTTGCCATGGTGCCATCATCCACTACCGTACATAGCTCAGACGCCACTTGTTGCCCTACTTTACCGCTAAACGCGGACGCCCCTTTACGGTTAAAGTCGCCCTCTAAGCCATGCCCGACTGCTTCGTGTAACAGTACGCCAGGCCAACCATTGCCAAGTACCACTTCCATGGTACCTGCAGGCGCATCTATAGCCTCTAAGTTAACTTTAGCTTGGCGTACCGCTTCTTCGGCAAATTCCATCCAGCGCGGTTTACCGTTTACCAGCTCTTTAAAGTAACCGTAATCTAAACGTGCGCCACCCCCGGCACCACCGCGTTCACGGCGACCATTTTTGGCTAATAATACCGAGCAGTTTAAGCGAATAAGCGGGCGAATATCGGTGGCAAAGGTGCCGTCGCTAGCGGCAATTAACACCTCTTCGTATACCGCCGACATTGAGCTAATAACTTGCTCGGCATCGGGGGCAAGTTCACGAATATAGTTTTCCAGTTCGCGCAGTAAATTGACTTTATCAGTGTCGCTCATACTCGCGATTGGCTGGTGCGGTGCAAATTGTTGTTTTGCAGCGACATCACTAAACACTTGAATGGTTTTATTTTCGCCCGCATCGGCAATACTACGTGCCGCGGTAGCGGCTTTATTTAACGCTTCTAGGTTTATTGCATCTGAGTACGAAAACCCGGTTTTTTCACCACTAACGGCACGTACACCCACGCCACGCTCAACATTGTATGAGCCTTCTTTGACTAAACCATCTTCCAGTACCCATGACTCATGATGGCTCGATTGAAAGTATAAATCGGCATAATCCACTTTATGCTGATGAATGTAGGCGAGCGTTTTTTCGAGTTCTTCTCGATTTAGCTGGCTGTCGTGTAATAAATGCTGTTCAACCGTATTCATAATAAATGCTCTCTAAATCGTTGATGAGACTGCACTGGCATATCCCGTCGAATTTTGTGTAATTGCGTTAAATCTGCTGTGGCGCTAATAAAGCCTATGCCCGCTGGCAGTTCACACAAGGTTTCACCCCAAGGTGAAATAATTAAACTGTGACCATAAGTCTGACGCCCATTTTGATGTGTACCCTGCTGCGCTGCTGCCACCACATAACACTGTGTTTCTATGGCGCGAGCCGTTAATAACGGCTGCCAATGCGCTTGCCCCGTGACCACGGTAAATGCGCTGGGTACTAAAATGATTTCTGCGCCTTGGCGCGCCAGTGCCGTATACAAGCTACTGAAGCGCACATCATAACATACTGATAAACCAATTTTACCAAATGGTGAGTCGACCACCACCACATCACTGCCTGCTTGCGTAAACTCTGATTCGCGGTAACTGGCGGTGGTATCAGCCACGGTCACATCAAATAAATGTATTTTATTGTAACTGGCTAGCAGCTCACCTTGGCTGTTAAATAAGTGCGAAGCGGCATAATATTTATTATTTTGGGCAGGCTCAGGCATAGTGCCAGCGCTAAGCCAAATTTGATGCTGTATACACAGTGCGCTTAACTGCTGCTGGTAATATTTACTGTGCTTTGCCATCGCAAGGGTAGCGGCGCCGTTGTTGCTAAACACTAAAAACGCTTCCGGTAAACACACTAGCAACGGCCGTGCCGTAGGCAAGGTGTGCAACGCCTGCGTTAACGCCTGCATATTTTCCTCGGCAGAGACCCCTGAGCACATTTGTAGTGCCACTATGTTAGGCGCGGAGTTACTCATTGCTCGCGTTTACATCGCTATTGTTAAGTGGTTGCTTAGCCGCGGCTGAAGGCGGGTTGTTAGTCGCCTGGGGAATAGTCACTTCGCGGCTCTTTCTGTCGAGCTCTTGCACTATGGGGTCGTTCATTGTACCGGTTACCTTAAAGTTAATTTCAGATATAACCCGCGCCGAATGAATCACTTTATCAATTGCTAAGGCCGCAAGCCCTGTAACGGGGTTAACCATCCAGGCAACTAAAATTGGAATACTCGAGGTTACCTGCGGCGCAACAGCCAGATCGTAGTTGATCGCTAAGGTATTTAAATCGCTATAGCCTTTAATGGTTAAATCTGCTGGCACACCATCCATTTTAGTGTCTGCGGTGTAGGCAATGCCGTTATTTAACTGCATCGAGCCTTGTAGGCTGTTATAAAAAAAGCCTTTAGAAAACACATCTCTAAAATCAAGTTTTAGTTTGCGCAGCAACGAATCTAGGCTCAGCAACGAAAACACCCGTGCTCCACCATCACTCACTTCCGTTAAATGTCCTTCACCTAAGCGCCAACCAATATTACCCGATAGGCTCGCCACATCTAACGCATACGGTGCCCCTTGCCAAGCTAGCTCATAGTTAATTTCTGCTTTGGAATCTTTAATTGCCGTGGTTAAATCAAACTCATTAAATAAAGCGCCAATATCCTCGCTGTTAAGCTCGCCGCTGAGCTGCGTTAGGCCTTCTTGCCATTGCCCCTTAGTGCGTAAAATATGCTGGTTTTTATCAACCACCAACTCTGAGATCAATAACCGTTGCCCATCACCTAAAA
>NZ_JBFJHD010000209.1:0-5184 GCF_041613455.1 Pseudoalteromonas sp.
CGTGGTGATTGAAGTGATCCCCTCATTAGGGTGGGCCGAAGGAAAAGGACAAAAAAAGGCGGTGATTTATATTCGCGATGCAGTGGGTAAATCGACCACCAGTATTGAAATATCAAAAAAACTGTTTGGTTTAACGCCTGCAGAAACGGCGTTATCACTGCAATTAACCAATGGTTTATCGTTAGAAGAAGCGGCCGAGGAGCTGAACATTCGCCGTAATACCGCCCGCGCTCACCTGCGCTCTATCTTTTCTAAAACTGGGGTGCGCCGTCAAACTGAATTAGTTCGGTTATTTTTAAACAGTGTGGCGGCATTAGGCTACGACGATAGAAATAGCGAGTAACCGCTAACAGCAGCAAAAAAAAAGCCAGCTAAATGCTGGCTCAAAATTAACAAAGGGGAGTGTTAATTAATTTATCTCAGCGGCGTTACTTGCCGCTAAATACAGGGTGGCGCTTTTGTAAAAACGCCTGCATGCCTTCGCGTTGGTCTTTCGATGCAAATAATAGTGCATTGGCTTTACGCTCCAGTGCCATAGCACTGGCAAGCGGCGCATCCATACCGGCTAAAATAACTTCTTTGATTTGCTCGGCGGCTAATGGTGGCATGCGGGCAATACGCCGACAATTTGCCAACGCTTGCTGATACACATCAGCGTCTTCACACAGCTCGCTTACCAGCCCAGCTACCCACGCATCATAAGCACTAATAGGTTTGCCAGTTAGCGCCATTTGCATTGCTTTGGCTTTACCTACCGCCCGCACTAAACGCTGTGTGCCACCAATACCAGGCATAATGCCAATGGCTATTTCGGGCTGACAAAAGCTGGCGCCTTTACCGGCAATAATAATATCGGCCAACATTGCCAGCTCGCAGCCACCGCCATACGCGTAACCATTTACGGCGGCCACCACAGGGATAGGGCATTGTTCAATGGGGGCCCAGAGGCGCTCGGTATGACGCTGATAAATCTCAATCGGATCAGCATCAATTAAGCTGGTAATGTCGCCGCCAGCGGCAAATACGCTGTCGCCTCCGGTTAATAAAATGCAGCGAATATCTTTGTTCACTGCCAGCTCGCTAAAGTACTTAGCTAACAGCGTTTGTAACTCTAAGCTTAACGCATTGGTGGCACTGGGTCGGTTGAGTGTTAATTCGGCCACTCCCGGCTCGGGAAAACTCAGTAACACACTCGCATTTTTATCTGTCATTTGTTGCTCCAAAACCGTGTTACACAAGGCACAGTAAAATTGTTCTATCGCCATTGTCACTTGTTGCCAGCTAATACAGCATCGTCCATTTAGACGAAGCTGGTTATCTAATACTCCCTGTAGACTGGTTTTATGGAATTACTTTAATACAAGGGTTAATTATGCAGGCGAGTGAAAACTATAAAGATAAAGTGGTACTCATAACCGGTGGCACCAAAGGTATCGGCCTCGGTATTGCAAAGGGTTTCTTGTCGGCAGGCGCTAAAGTAGTGGTTTGCGGTCGCGAAAAGCTAGAGGCACTGCCACAGGTAACGGTTAATGGAGCAACTCGCCAAGCACACTTTATTCAGGCCGATGTCAAAGACATTGATAGCACGGCGGCGATGTTCAGCACCATAGTAAAAGAATATGGCACCCTTGATGTGTTAATTAATAATGCGGGCGGCAGTCCGTTTGCGTTAGCCGATAAGGCCTCTCCTCGTTTTCATGAGGCTATTCTTAAGCTGAATTTAATTGCCCCGCTAAATGTAGCCCAGCAAGCAAACGAAATAATGCAGGCTAATAACAGTGGCTGCATTATTTTTATTGGCAGTATTAGTGCAATGCGTGCTTCACCAGGTACCGCGGCCTACGGCGCCGCCAAGGCAGGGATTTTATCGTTGGTAAAATCACTGGCGGTCGAGTGGGCGCCTAAAGTACGCGTGGTTGCAGTGAGTCCAGGGTTAGTTCACACCGAAAACTCGCACCTGCATTATGGTGATGAAGCGGGAATTGCCGCTGTCAGCGCCACCATTCCTGCAGGGCGTATGGCAGAGCCTGCCGATATAGCCAACGCCTGTTTATTCTTAGCGTCAGCACAGGCAAGTTATGCAAGTGGTTGTAATTTATTACTAAATGGCGGCGGTGAAATGCCTGCTTTTCTTAGTGCGAGTGAAACTAACTAAATAATTAACAATTTTTAGAATTTATCTTGATCAATGCAGGAGACGAACATTGGCTAAATATGAATGGTTTGCAGAAATAGAAGCAATGATAGGGCGACAATATGGTCGTATCTATGCGTGGGATAAGGTTAACGAAGCAATGGTGCGCCAGTGGTGTGAAATTATGGGGGTAGACAACCCGCTTTACACCGATGCCGATTACGCGGCAACAACCGAGCATGGGCAACTCGTAGCGCCACCCGCGATGCTACAAAGTTGGTGCTTAGCAGGCTTTGGCGACAAAATTTTAGCGCCAGGCTCTACCAGCGAAAACCCCTATGGCGTACTTGAAATACTTGAAAAACATGGTTATCCGGCGGTTGTGGCGGTGAATTCAAACCTCACCTTCGATCGCTACATTACGATGGGTGAAAAGCTGTATTACACCACCGTACTTGATAGCATCAGTGAAGAAAAAAACACCGCACTGGGCACCGGTTTCTTCGTCACGTTAAAAATGACTTATTTCTCTGAAAAAACCAATGGTGAAGCCGACGAAAAAGTGGGCGACATGATGTTTCGAGTAATTAAGTTTAAACCCGCGCAAAAGCCCAAGAAAACAGCAGCCGCTAAAGAAGCACCGGCCAGAAAGCGTCCTAAACCCGGTGTCAGCGACGATAACCGCTTCTTTTGGGAAGGATTTGCAGAGCAGGAGTTACGGATCCAGCACTGTCAAAGTTGCGACAAGCTACAACACCCACCGGCACCGGTGTGCATGCACTGTCACTCGTTTGAACTCGACTATAAAGTGGCCAGTGGTAAAGGAGAGCTGTATTCATTTGTGGTGATGCATTACCCCCATGTTGCGCCCTTTGACAGTCCCAATCCAATTGGCTTAATTGAGCTTGAAGAAGGGGTACGTATTCCTGCCGGCTTAATTGGGGTTACAGCAGACGCTCCGCCTAAAATTGGCCAACAAGTGCAGGTTGAATTTCACACCTTTGACGGTGAACTCACTTTGCCGCAATTTAGACTTGTTACAACTAAGGAGTCGTAATGGATTTTACTTTAAGTGAAGAGCAAACAGCCATTGCCGACATGGCCACTAGCTTATTTACCGATACCTGTAGCGATGATTTTCTTCGTGATTATGACGAAGCAGGTCAAGGAACCATGATGTCGTTATGGCAAGCCTGTGTTGAAACGGGATTGCATGGAGTCATCATTCCCGAAGCGAGTGGTGGCATTGATTTAGGCATGACCGAACTGAGCTTAGTATTACAAGCGCAAGGCGGGGCATTAGGCCAAGTACCGTTATGGCGTCATCAGCTGGTGGCCACGGCGCTGGCTAAATTTGGCGCGAGCGAACTACAGGCAATTACTCAAACCGCGGCAGCCGGAGAAAACCTGTTAACACTGGCATTTAATTTAGTAAATACCCACAGTGAAGCCAGATTACATGCAGAAAAAAATGATGCCGGTTATACCCTAAACGGTTTGCTGCAGTCGGTTGCTGTTGCCGGCTTGGCGGACTTTGTATTACTGCCTATCACCTTTGAAGAGCAAACGCGTTGGGCACTGATTGACACCACAACTGAAGGGTTAACGCTTACTAAAGGCCAAATGACTCAGGGTGAAGAAGTGGCCGATTTACAGCTTAATAATGTTGTTATCAGCGATGCTGCGTTACTGGATAACGCGGCAAATAATTGGTTAGTACCGAGAATATTAGCGTCTTTGGCGTCTTTACAACTGGGTGTAAGTGAAGCGCAAATTAAAAAAACCGTGGAGTATGTCAGCGAACGTATTCAGTTTGGCCGCGCTATTGGCACCTTTCAAGCGGTACAAATGACCATGGCCGATACCAAAATAGCCCTTGAGGCATTACGCAGTAGCGTGTGGCAGCTGTGTTATCGCCTCGATAACGATTTAGGCTGCGAGCACGAAGCGTTTGCCAGTGCATGGCAAGCGTGTGAAGCGGGCCACTCAATTGGCCACAAAGCACAGCATGTGCATGGCGGTTTTGGTGTCGACATTAGTTACGTTATTTACCGCTACCTCTACTGGAGCCGGGCCATTAGTCTAAATTTAGGCGGCAGTCCCGCATTACTGGCAAAACTTGGCGATGCCTTAACCGAAAATAATAAGCTGGGGTGGAAATATGACCTTGAAGAAAACAATGCAATTTAACGATGTAAAGCTAGGTGACAAGTTACCTGAAAAAGCGATTCCGATCACTGTGGCACTTATCTCTAACGGGGCTTTAGCAACGCGTGACTTTTTCCCTGGGCATCACGATAAAGATGCCGCGATAGCACTGGGTTCACCGCATATTTTTATGAATATTTTGACCACCAATGGCTTAGTGCAAAGCTACGTAGAAGGCTGGAGTGGCCCACAAAGTCGCTTAAAAAATATTGACATTAAATTAGGTATGCCTAACTACCCCGGCGATGTGATGACCTTTATGGGCGAAGTCACCGCCATCGATGAAGCTACCCGCACTGTGGATGTGGGCTTAGCGGGTAAAAACAAATACGGCATGCATGTCACTGGTACCGTGCAATTGGTATTGCCATAAAACTTAGGAGAGACAAGATGAATCAGTCAATTAGTGGTAAAGCGGCCATTGTCGGGCTAGGTGCCACCGAGTTTTCTAAAAATTCAGGGCGTACCGAATTACGTTTAGCAATGGAAGCTACGTTAGCGGCGTTAGAAGATGCAGGAATTGATCCCAGTGAAGTTGACGGCTTTAGTAGTTATTCAGTGGATAAAGTACCCGAATACGAAATTGCGCGTTTACTCGGCTGTAAAGAGGTTAAGTTTTTCTCACAAATACCTCATGGCGGCGGTGCTGCGTGTGCACCCATTGTACATGCAGCTATGGCTGTGGCCAGTGGTGTGGCTAAAACCGTGGTGGTGTATCGGGCAATGAATGAGCGTTCTTGGTATCGTTTTGGTACCGGTGACTACGGTTTTTCATCAACCCCTATTTTTGAAAATGTGAATTACGGCTATTACATGCCCCATGGTTTTCATACTCCAGCAAG
>NZ_JBFJHD010000210.1:0-5145 GCF_041613455.1 Pseudoalteromonas sp.
ATCACCCAGCAAAGTATTATCGATATTAGGCAAGACGATTCGCGCGCCTTTGTATTTAATCCAGGAGTCAGTTTAGATGACCTAGTACGTGCCATTAATGAGGTGGGCGCCGCGCCTGGTGACCTCATGGCCATACTAGAAGCATTAAAAGAAGCCGGCGCTATAAACGGCCAGCTGGTGGTTATTTAACAGACCCGATAGCTATCAGTGGCAAGCTTAAACGCCGGCCACTGATAGCTTTACTCCGCTCACTGGCTCACTTTTTGCATTACTTATTACATTATTCATTATTGTGTCAAAAAGCTGATGGAAACTAATCACCTCGATAAGCAAAACTTTTTTGATTTAGGTAACTTAAACGCTTTGCGTAAAGATGCTCTAAACAGTGGCGATGCATCGACAGATGCGTCTCGCGCTGCACTCAAAAAGGCAGCGGCACAATTTGAAGCTATTTTTACGCAAATGCTGCTTAAAAGCATGCGTAAAGCTAATGAAGCATTTGAAGACAAAGAAAGTCCGTTTAATTCCAGCGGCGTTAAATTTTTTGAAGAAATGCACGACCAACAGCTATCTACAGAGCTTTCTTCAAATGGCTCAATGGGGTTGGCCGATTTAATAGTGCAGCAGTTATCACCCGATGGTAAAAGCTATACGCCAGGCTCAGTACTGCGTACCACCACAGACTTTTTAAGTGATCAGCGTGCTGGCATAGAATTGCCGCATCAACAGCGTAACAAAGCAATCACTGAGCCTGCAATCAGCAATACAGCCAATGCTGCTGAAAAATTAGCGACCAATGCAGCCCCCGCAAACTCAGCACCCGCTAATTTTGACAGTGCCGAACAGTTTGTTAGTACCGTATGGCAGCATGCTAAAACAGCCGCGAAAAAAATAGGTTTAAACCCTGCGGTTATGGTGGCGCAAGCGGCACTTGAAACCGGCTGGGGCAAGCACATTATTAATAAAAGCGATGGCAAGAGCAGTAATAATTTATTTAATATTAAGTCAGACGCACGTTGGCAGGGCGATAAAGCCAGTAAAGTCACCTTAGAGTTTGAGCAAGGTGCAGCGGTTAAAAAGCAAGCCAGCTTTAGAGCTTACGACTCAATAAAAGACAGCGTAAACGACTTTGTGGAGTTTTTAACGCAAAACCCACGCTATAAAAATGCCTTACAGCATACTGCAACGCCAGATAAATTCTTAGATTCATTACAGCAAGCGGGTTATGCTACCGACCCCAATTATGCCAACAAAATAAAACAAGTACTTAACAGTCGCGAGCTAAAAAGCATTGCAACAAGCGTGATCCGCCAAGGAGTAAAGTAATATGTCGTTTAATTTATTAAACATTGCTAATTCAGGGATCAGAGCAAATTCTGACTTGCTGCAAACCACCAGTAAAAATATTGCCAATATAAACACCGAAGGTTACGTACGCGAGCGTACCGAGCACGTTACCATGAGCGACAACCAAGTAGGCAAAGGTAATACCTATCGCCTACTCAATGAGTTTGCGCAACAACAATTAAACAGAGACACCTCAAATAAAACGTTTTTTGAGCAGTTTGTAACAGAAGCAAACCGCGTTGATACCTTGTTTTCACAATCGGCAAATAGCTTATCGACCGGAATAAACTCATTGTTTAATAATGTGCAGGAGGCACTAAATCAGCCGTCATCATCGGTTGCGCGCTCATTGGTAATGACCGATGCCGATAGTTTGCTCAGTCAAATGGAGAGGCTGTCGGGCATAGTGCTAGATCAAAAAAATGTGGTGAATCAGCAGCTAGAGATTTTTTCTGCAGAGGCAAATACCTTAATTGAAAAAATAGGTTCGCTAAATCAGCAAATTGCAGGCGTACATGGTGGCGATAACGCGTCGGCTGCCAGTGGCGTTTACAATGAACGCGATAAAGCGATACGCGATTTATCTGAGCTTATTGATGTTGAAACACTCGATGGCCCGCACGGCGAAAAGCTGGTATTTATGGGCAGTGGTGAGGCGGTGGTAATGCAAAATGGCGCATTTAATTTATTTTCGATGCGCGGTGACCCGGATCCTAACTTTAAAGAGTTGCGCTTAGATGTGAATGGCGGCAAAGCGGTGCCGCTTGAAGTGGATGCCAGCAAATTAAAAGGCAAAATTGGCGGCTTACTCGCCTTTAGAGACGACATTTTAGTGCCGGCGCAAAACCAAATTGGCCAAATGGGCTTAGCGATTGCCGATGCCTTTAATCAGCAAAACCATTTAGGAATGGACGCCAACGGTAAACTGGGCGGCGATATATTCACTATACCCACAGTTAATGGTTATGGCTATCAAGCAAACACTGGCTCTGCGAGTGTGAGCGCCACAGTTGAACCCGGTAAAGGCAAGGAGTTACCGGCCAGTGACTTTATTGTGACCTATACCGCTAATCCAAACGAAGTGAGTATTCAGCCAATCGATAATAAAGGCGAGCCGTTAGGTAGCCCGACTACAGCCACATTTGCTGGTGGTGAAATCAACTCGACTAATAACCCGGGTGTGGATTTATTTGGCTTGCAACTCACTGAGTCTGGTGTGGGTAATGCAAGCGATAAATTTCAAATTAAACTTAATTCAGAAGCGGCCGCTAACATTACGTTAGTAACAGGGCGCGGTGAAGATTTAGCACTGGCCTCGCCAATACGCACCGCAGATGGGATTAATAATACCGGAACGGGCACTATTTCAGCGGGGAGTGTAACTAGCGTAACCGCAGGGGGCTTTGCTGCAACGAGTCCACCGACACTCGCTAATGGTCCAATTACGCTAGTGAAAACGGCCAATGCAAATGAATACACCATGACAGATGGAGCTAATAGCAGTACATTTACAGTAACGCCTCCTGCAAAAAACATGCTACAGCAAGCAGGGAATGGCTTTGAGCTATATGGTTTTGATTTTGATATTACAGGCGTGCCAGCAACCGGCGACAGCTTTACCCTTGAATTTAATACCGGCGGCTTTGACGATAACCGCAATGGCTTAAAATTTGCCGAGTTACAACAAGGTGAATTAGTGCGGCAAAATGTGGTTGCAAGCCCTCTGGCCGATAACCATAAAACCTTTAACCAAGCGTATGCCGGGTTAGTTACCGATATTGGCGTGGTAACCGGGCAAGCTAAAACCAATGGTGCGGCGTTTGATGCATTGGCGCAGCAGTCTGAGGCATGGTATGAGTCGTTGTCAGGCGTAAACCTTGACGAAGAAGCGGCCAATTTACTGCGCTTTCAACAATCTTATGCGGCTTCAGCGCAAGTGCTGTCTGCTGCTCGCTCTATTTTTGACACTTTACTCAGTGCCGCGAGGTAATTATGCGTTTATCAAATAATTTAATGTATCAAAACAGCATTAATAAAATACTACAAAATCAAAATGGTGTTGCAAGCGCGCAACAGCGAGTAAATACGGGGCAAAAGTACTTAGCAACCTCAGAAGCACCCGCTGCAATATCGCAAGCCATGCTGTACGAAAATAAAATACAAACCAACGAGCAATATACTAAAAATATTAACCAGCTCAATGCTCGTCTTACTACCGAAGAAAGTGTGCTGCAAAGTATTAACGATAACATTCAAGCTGCAAAAGATATCACCTTACAAGCCGGTAATGGTGCCTATACGCAAGACGATATAAAGGCGTTAGCGGTGGAATTAAGCGAAATACAACAAACACTGGCCGATTTAATGAACAGCCGCTCAGAAGACGGCAAGTACATATTTTCAGGCTACCAAGACAGCATTCAGCCGTTTCAGTTTGATGCGGCGAGTGGCAGCTACCTTTATAAGGGCGACCAAGGTCAGCATAAAGTGACTATTGCTGAAGGGGTGTCGATTAAATCGAGTGACAACGGTTACGATATTTTTGAAAAAACCAATGCACGGTTAAATGTGGCATCAAATACCGGTGATGCATCCAGTACATTAGCGGGTTCAGTATATGTTGATAAGCAAGGCGTGTTTGATCAGTTTCATAAAGCTAACTATAACGCCGACCCTACTGCTGCAGCCACAGCAAATACTTTTAATGTAGTGGTTACTGCTGGTGCTAACCCGAGCGATCCGGATCAGTATGAAATATTACGTGATGGAGTAGCGCAAGTACCACCTGTTAGCGGGAATGTAACCGACGAGCCAATCGAGTTTGCCGGCATGAAAATTCAGCTAAGCGGCACTGCACCTGGGCAGCTCGACTTTAGCCTTGAACCCCCTCACAAAGAAAACGTACTTAATACGCTACAAGGGCTTATTAGTGGTTTAAATAGTGGCAATCTTAACGGTGACGACTTTCAGCAAGTACTAAATGATGGTGTAGTGCAGCTACAAAATGCCACTGAGCAAGTGCTGTTTAGCCAAGCCAGTTTGGGGGGGCGGATGAATGCACTTGAGCGTGTAAGTGACTCAAATGCAGCGCTTGATGTTGAACATAAAAGTAATAAAGCCAACTTAGTTGAAATAGACATGGCCGAAGCCATTAGCGAACTTACTAAGCAAGAAACCGCCCTGCAAGCGTCACAAGCCACCTTTGGGCGTTTGGCTAAACTCTCGTTGTTTGATTATTTGTAATAGTTAAAGAGCAGGGTTTAGGTATCAGGTATCAACCTAGAACCTAATACCTAATACCTAATACCTAATACCTAATACCTAGAACCTAGTCTTTAGAGCTTCATCCCTAAAACCTTTACCTCGGTGTGCTCGGTATTGGAGTTATATTAGCTTGCCGGTAGGCGTCAAGCTTGCTGGCGCACGCACGCAGTGTGACTTTGTGTTAGTAACAATATTCACCACAGAGGTTATGAGGCGCTGCGCTTTAGAGCAGTAATAAAACACGGTTATTGTTTATTGGCTTCTTGAAGGGCTGCTTTCAGGTATCAGGATTCGGGCTTTAGGTAGAAAATAACCAAGCACAGTGTTTAGGCCTTGCTGTGGGCGTCAACTAACTTGAAAAACTCCGCGCACGAACTGTGAAAACCTATTCACCACAGGGGATATGAGACGCTGCGCTTTGGAGTAGAAAAAACACTAAAGTAAAAACGCGTTATATCTCGAATACCCCACTCAGCCAGTAAGCGGCAAAAAACTGTCACTATTTATTAACCTTCCATTATAAAGCTCGATTTC
>NZ_JBFJHD010000211.1:0-5085 GCF_041613455.1 Pseudoalteromonas sp.
TAAGGTTAAGTTTACTGAGCTACACAATGCCGGAAAACGCTATGCAGTGGTTGATGCGTTTAATGACACACACTTAGCCACCTTAGGCGAAGCAGCGAAGTCGCTAAAGTTAGTCACTGGCGGCTCGGGATTAGCCGCGGGAATTGCAAAAAACTGGCAACCGCAATTACGCGCTCAAAGCGAGGCAAAAAGAGCGGGCTACCCGACACAGGCTGCTACCGTTATATTATCGGGTTCGTGCTCGTTAATGACCAATCAACAGGTGGCAGCGTATAACACTAACGCCCCTCACTTCGCGCTCGATATCGATGATTGCTTAAACTCAGACAATTATAGCAAGCAAGTTTTTGACTGGGTGGTGAGTCACTTAGACGCGCCACTCGCCCCAATCGTTTATGCCACCGCCGATGTAAACGCATTACAAGCAACACATAAAAAATACGGTGCACAGGTGGCCAGTCAGGCAGTTGAACAGCTGTTTGCTGAACTAGCCATTAAACTTAAAGAGTATGGTGTGCGTAATTTTATTGTTGCTGGCGGTGAAACGTCAGGCGTTGTTACCCAAAGCTTACAGCTTGATGGTTTTCATATTGGTCCGCAAATTAGTCCCGGCGTACCCTGGGTAAAAGCTATTAATAGCGACATTTGCTTAGCATTAAAATCGGGAAACTTTGGCACTGTCGCGTTCTTCAGCCAAGCCCAGGAGTATTTTAAATGAATGAAGTGCAGTTAAGGCAACAAGTAGTAGAGCTGGCACGCTCTATGTTTGAACGTGGTTACGCCACCGGTGGTGCCGGAAACCTGTCGGTGAAGTTAGCTGACGGTAACTTTTTAACCACCCCAACCGGGTCTTCTTTTGGTCGCTTGGTAGCAGAAGAGCTGTCTGTGGTTGATAAAGAGGGTAATCACCTCAGTGGTATGCCACCGTCTAAAGAGGTGTCTTTTCACTTGGCTATTTACGCTAATGCCCCTGATTGTAATGCCATAGTGCACTTACACTCTACGTATTTAACTGCGTTGTCTTGCCTTGAAAGTTTAGATCATAGCAATGCCATTAAAGCCTTTACCCCTTATTACGTGATGCGTGTGGGTGAGTTGCCTGTGGTGCCTTATTACCGCCCAGGCGATCCGCAAATTGCCAAAGATTTAGCGCAATTGGCAGGCAAATATCGGGCATTTTTACTCGCTAACCATGGCCCTATTATTACCGGCAGTGACTTTTTAGACGCCGTAGATAATGCCGAAGAATTAGAAGAAACCGCCAAGCTGGCATTTTTATTACACGGTAAAGCAATCCGTTACCTTAGCGACGCAGAAGTAACTGACTTAAAAGGGAGAGGAAAATAATGGCTCAATTTGCAGCAAATCTAACCATGCTTTTTAGCGAAGTGGCATTTCTTGAACGCTTTGAACGCGCCCATAAAGCCGGTTTTAAAGCCGTTGAGTATCTATTCCCTTATGCATTTGAAGCACAAGTATTAGCAGATAAATTACAGCAATTTGGGTTAGAGCAAGCGTTATTTAATATGCCACCAGGCGATTGGGATGCTGGCGAGCGCGGCCTTGCAGCCCTGCCCGGCCGTGAACCAGAATTTAAGCAAAGTGTTGCAACCGCACTGGAGTACGCAACCGCATTAAACTGTAAAAAAATACATGCGATGGCAGGCATTGTTAACCCACAGTTTAGCCGTGAGCAGCATGTAGACACCTTTATTAGCAATATTCGTTACGCTGCCGATCTATTTGCCACACATAATATTGAATTGCTAATAGAGCCATTAAACAGCCGCGATGTGCCTCATTACTTTATTGCTCATCAACGCCAAGCTGCTGAGCTAATTAAATTAATTGCTCGCCCTAATGTGAAGCTGCAACTAGACATTTATCATGCCGCAATAATGGATGGTGATTTGACCCACCTTATTAACGACTTAGCGGCAGTGACGGGGCATATTCAAATTGCCTCTGTGCCTGAGCGGCATGAGCCTTCTGAGGGAGAAGTTAATTACCCGCATATATTTAAGGTATTAGACAGCGCCGGTTATAACGGCTGGATCGGCTGTGAATACAATCCCAGAAACAACACTGAAGCTGGCCTTGAGTGGCTAAAACCCTACTTATAAGCATTATTTATCAATAACTAATAACACAGTTAATAAACATACAAAGGTATATACATGAATATTATTATCACCGGTGGTGCTGGTTTTTTAGGCTCAGAGCTGCTCAATAGTTTGCTACAACAGTTTCCTAACATTGAAACTGTTAAGGTAGTAGACCGCATTAAATTAGACAGCCATTTAGTTACCAGTAATAAAGTTCATTCTATTGTGGCTGATATTACCGATAAAGCAGAGCTTGAAAATATCATCGATAAAGATACGACTCATTTATTTCATTTAGCGGCCATAGTTTCGAGCCATGCAGAGCAAGACTTTGAACTGGGCATGTTAGTGAATTTAAAAGCTACTGAAAATTTACTTGAGTGCTGTCGTCAAGCAAACCCGAATATTCGTTTCGTTTTTTCCAGCTCACTTGCTGTGTTTGGCGGAAAGCTACCAGCACAAATCGATTACATGACAGCGATGCAGCCTAGCTCTTCGTACGGTACCCAAAAAGCAATTTGTGAATTGCTGGTCAATGATTACGCCAGAAAAGGCTTTGTTGATGCTATTACCGTGCGCCTGCCAACTATTTGCATTCGTCCAGGGGTGCCAAATAAAGCGGCCTCTTCTTTTGTGAGTGGCATTATCCGCGAACCACTGAAGCAACAAGCGTCAAACTGCCCGGTTGATGTTGATTTACCTTTGTGGGTATCAAGCCCCAATAGCGTGATTAAAAATATTATTCATGCAAGTCAACTCGACAGCAAACAGCTAAGCGGCTTTCGCACGGTAAATTTACCCGGATTAAAAACCTCTGCTAAAGAAATGCTTGCCTGCTTAGTCAAACTCAAAGGGCAGTCTGTTTTAGAGCTAATTAGTTACGAAAAAGACGAAAGCGTAGCACGTATTGTTGCCAGTTGGCCGCAATCGATGAATAACGAAAAAGAACTCGCATTAGGATTTGTTAAAGATACAGACTTTAACTCTATTTTAACTGCTTACCTAGAAACCCAAAAACAAAGTAAACCTATTACTTAATAACAAAAAGGTCTCGCGTATGTTACCCATTTCTGTAATCGGCTTAATCATTGCCGTATTTGTATTAATCTTTTTAGTCTTACGAACTAAAGTACACGTTTTTATTGCAATGCTAGCGGCCGCCTGTATGGCGGGCTTAATTGGCGGTTTAAGTGTTGACGATACCATGAAAGCCATTAGTGATGGTTTTGGTGGCACGTTAGGTGGCATTGGTATTGTTATCGGCTTAGGGGTGATGATGGGGGCCATTTTAGAGGCTTCTGGCGCCGGAGAATCAATAGCTTACAACTTTATTAAATGGTTAGGTAAGAAAAAAGAAGAAACCGCACTAGCCGTCACTGGTTATATTGTGAGTATTCCTGTGTTTGTTGATAGCGCGCTGATTATTCTTTACCCCATTGCGAAGTCATTTGCCAAAACCTCGAATCGCTCTATTTTAACCTTAACAGTGTCGCTGGCTGGCGGATTAGTTGTTGCTCATCACTGTATTCCGCCAACACCAGGACCATTAGGGGTAGCAAGTATAT
The DNA here is from genome assembly GCF_041613455.1 of Pseudoalteromonas sp. Classification (GTDB taxonomy): domain Bacteria; phylum Pseudomonadota; class Gammaproteobacteria; order Enterobacterales; family Alteromonadaceae; genus Pseudoalteromonas. The sequence goes on from NZ_JBFJHD010000211.1 coordinate 3,671, forward strand.
TTGGTGTTGATTTAGCGTCAATGTTAGGTTTTGGCCTAGTGATAGCCGCGCCGTGTGTGTATGGCATTATTGTTTATTCGCGCTGGTTGGAGAAGCATTTTCCAGAGTTTATTTCGCTACCAAACGTAAACCATACTGGCGATGACGCGAAGCAAGTTCACCATGACTACATGGCAGAAAAAGCAGCTAAAAACCTCCCTTCATTAACTAAGTCAATAATGCCAATTGTGGTACCAATTGTATTGATTTTAGTGAAATCGCTAATGAGTTTGGCTGAAAAGCAGTTTGGCATGGATGGCTTATCGGCAAGCACTGTTGGCGCTATTATTAACTTCCTTGGCCACCCTATTATTGCGCTTTCAATTAGTACTTTACTTGCGGTGTATACCCTTACACCTCATTTAGATAAAGAGTCAACCACCACTAAACTAGAAGAAGGCATTACTACTTGCGGTATTATTTTACTGGTAACGGGTGCCGGTGGTGCACTAGGTGCGGTATTACGCGCATCGGGTGCGGGTGCTGAAATTGCTAACCAAATTATTGAGTTATCAATCTCGCCAATTATGATCCCGTTTATTATTGCCACCTTGGTTCGTATTATTCAAGGCAGTGGCACCGTTTCAATGATCACCGCCGCCTCTATTTCTGCGCCAGTACTTTTGGAAATGGAAGGGGTAAATATGTTATTCGCGGCCTCAGCAGCCACTATGGGAAGCTTATTTGCCGGATATTTTAACGATAGCTTATTCCATATAGTTAACCGCTTAATGGGTGTTACCGAAGTTAAAAAACAACTGGTTATTTGGACCGTGCCAACAACGATTGCGTGGGCTATAGGCGGCTCACTTATCATGATTTTAAACTTATTGTTTGGCAGCCATGGAAGTGTGTATGACCCACTGTTTCCATTATTAGTGTTAGCAGGCTGTTTAGTGTTTGTAAAAAGCCAAAGTAAGCAGCAGTTACAAATCGCTTAACTACCACAACAGCTTTAAACGTAACAAGGCCTCTTAAAACGAGGCCTTTTTTCACCATACGAATTACTCGAATAAGTGGAAATGCATCCACGGTCACTGATAACAGTGGCACGCACCCGTGCCGCTCGAGTTCGGAACTCAAATTTTAGGCATAAAAAAAAACCAACCAATTTGGTCGGGGTTATAAAAGTGCTGCCGAGTGCTGGACTAGCACTGATAACAGTGGTACGCATCCGTGCCGCTCGAGTCCGGCGATACGCACTCACTATCACTTTTCAAAAGACATAAAAAAACCCCAACCAATTTGGTCGGGGTCATAAAAAGTGGTACCAGCGGCCGGACTCGAACCGGCACGCCTTGCGGCAGGGGATTTTGAATCCCCCATGTATACCAATTTCATCACGCTGGCATCATTTTTCTTTAACCTTCTAACTA
>NZ_JBFJHD010000212.1:0-5074 GCF_041613455.1 Pseudoalteromonas sp.
AAAGAACAGTCGCGGCAAATAATGCTCGATTTTTGGCAAGAGCCGGCAAACTCACCACGACGTACTCGCCCCGATGGCATTTATACCTCGTATATGTATGGTGAAGGTGAGCACACTGTACAGGTAATCATGCCCGATTTACGTTGGAACCGCGATGCGTTAAACACAGTAAGCAAATTGGAGTACGCCACTAAGCGTAAACTAAATAATCAAGGTCCGTATAGCCCAAGTGATGTTAAAGGCGCGTCAATGCTTGGTGAGGCGCAGTGGCAGTGGTTAGAGCAAGAGCTTAAAAAGCCAGCAGCCCTTAAACTTATTGCCTCTAGTTTACAGTTATTGCCCGAATTTAGCGGGTGGGAGTCATGGGCGAACTTTCCTGCAGATCGCCAGCGATTATTTTCGTTAATTAAAAAACACCAGGTGAATGGGGTGGTGATCATCAGCGGTGATACGCATTGGGGGGAAATATCACGCTATGAGCAGCAACTTGACTATCCACTAATAGAAATGACCAGTTCAGGGCTAACCGAAAAGTGGCAAGATGTTAGCCCTAACACACACCGCGTAGGGCCGTTTACGCATCAAGTTAATTACGGTGATTTAAGCATAGACTGGCAACAAGTCGACCCCGCAATTTCACTGCAACTTAAAGGCATTGACGGCAAGGTGATAATGCAAAGCCAGTTTACACTTTCCAGTATTAGCCCGTATAAGTAACGCCAAAGTGCACAGTGGTCTTTTAAGCTTGCAGGTAAACACAGCGCATAAATGAGTAGGCGCTTTAGAGCGAGATTGCAGGCAGGAGCCTGCAGTTTTCTTTTATACAGCGTTTAATTTATTTGAACTACACGTGTAGGTAATGGCATAAGCAGCCACTCTGTTTCACGGTAATTAAAGTGATTTACCAATTGTTACAACTTAAATATAGCAACCTTTTTGACGGAAAAACTTGCCTGCGAGACACAACTCTTATGTTGATCAAAATGAAATAATAAATGTTACAAAATAAACATTTGTTTATTAATACAAAATAATTTAAACCCCAGATTTGTAAGGTGTTCGTTGCGATTATATAACCACTATTTTCAGCGATGCGATTTATTGTGGCTAGGTTAATTTAGTGTAAATTTAGTTGCTCTTCAGATCTTTTTTAATTATCTAGACTATAATTGACCTTGCAGCTATTAAGCTGATATTAACAATATAATTCAAAGCATATTTCTTTGTCGGAAATAATAACTATCAGATTGAGACAATTAGTTTTCATTTGGAGTGATTATTAATGCCTACTGTGCAAGGGATGTTGAGTGAATTATATGGGGAAAACTTATGGCCTTAATTAACTCAAGCATATCATTAGGGATCGTTGGTAGTGCTAAAGATGCGATAATAAGCATCAATAATAGTTTAGTGGATAAAGTACAGACTCGCGTATTAGATTCATTAGAGAGTATTCATCCGATGCGCCACTCGTTAGGGGCAATTGCGTATGTAATGGAGTCGGAATCAAAAATAAATCATTTTGCCCTCGAGCATATTTATCAACAATACGCAAAAATACCGCTTTACATTATATGTAATCATATCTCGATTCCGTTATTACATCATGCAATAAAAATGCGAGTTCGAGATGTACTGGTAACACCTATTACGCAGCATAGTCTCAATGAATTTGTTGATGAACTCATAGAAACGACCCAAGTGAGCTGTTATCCACGCAGCATTCACCCAAGCCAGTTTATTGAGTCGTCAGAGCAATTAATCAATCATCCATTAGGCGATTTATTCGACATTATTGAACAGCATTATGTGGATGGCCCATCACTGCAGCAAGTCTCGAGCAATGTATATTTAAGTCCGAGTCGTATTAGCCATATGTTTAAAGATTTGTGCGGAATAGGCTATTGTCAGTACATATTATGTCGTCGTATTGAAGAAAGTGAGCGGCTATTAATGCAGCCTAATGTTTCAATTACTCAAGTTGCATCCGATACTGGTTTTGCCAATTCGTCTCACTTTTGTCGTAGCTTTAAAGAGCATGTTGGCATTACCCCTTCGGCTTATATTCGTAATGATGGCCCCATTAACCTGAGTTGCTTATATCAACGTTATCAAAAGCTGCGCATGGAATTATTACCCAAGCAACACCAAGGTATTGTAGCAAATGTAGTAAATCGTTAATCATTTACATAGTGAGAACTAAACAATGCGTTTACACCTTGGATATTACTTGCTGCTGTTTTGCTTTTGTAGCCACATGGCATTTGCTAATAAAGCAGTAAAGACAGAAAACCTTCAACATAATAAGCTGGGTATCGGGCAAGGCACATCAATTAATTATCACCTGCTGTTGTCGCTTCAAGAGCAGCCATTGTTATGGTTTAAACAAGGCAAACCGAATATTGCAGCGCTTTCTTTGTTGAGCTTGCTGGGCGATTTGGGCGTTGCAAGCGTTAGCGAAGTCGCACACAACAATCCACAATTGGCCGATGAAAGTCTCACAGAGCGTCTATTTTACATTGCCAACTTGTTTAACGGTTATCAAATAGCACCGTTAGAAAACCCTCAACAAGATATAGTTGAGGCAGTGAAAAATAATAACTTAGCTTGGTATGTAGATACTTTATTACCCCAGTTTGAGCAAGTGGTGCATTTAAGAAGGGCGATAGCCCATTACCGAAAACTCATTGCAGCAACTGCAACGCAGCCATGGCCACAAGTAGAGAGCAATTTGTCCTTAAGCTTAGGGCGAGGACACCAATCGGTGATTAAACTTCGTTATATCTTAACTCAGTTAGGTGATTTAGCTCCGAGTCAGCTTGTATCGTATCGGCAACATATTGTTGATCCGGACCTTATTGCAGCACTTAAGCAATTTCAACGCCGTCATCAGCTAAAAGCGAATGGTAAGTTAACGCCCCAAACCATTAATGCGCTTAATAAGCCTTTAGAAGAACGTTTGCAGATATTACAAATTAACTTATGGCGTTGGCTATCCTTACCCAGTGAGCCACCTCCACGTTATATTATGGTTAATATTCCGGCTTTTAAGCTGACTTTATTTGCGCAACAACAGCCAGCTTTAACGATGAAGGTAATTGTGGGTACGCCAAAAAATCCAACCCCAATTATGGTGAGCGAAATTCATAGCATTACCGTAAACCCCTTATGGACCCCCACGTATAATATTGTGCATAACGAACTACTCCCTGCCAACGCGAACACTCCAGGCTACTTACGTAGGCAAAACTTTAAGCTGGCCAAAGGCGTGGGTGCCAAAAAACAATTACACCCTATGTACGATGATAATGAAGCGATTAAAAAAGCATTAGCCAATCATAAAATAGTGCAAGCATCAGGGCCTAATAATGCCTTGGGTAAATATCGCTTTAATATGAAAAACCATCACGCGGTGTACTTGCATGACACGCCCACTAAGTCGCTATTTAATCGCCGCCACAGGGCGCTTAGCCATGGTTGTGTGCGCCTAGCAAATGCCACTACACTTGCTGAGAAGCTGCTAGCACCATTAATGAGCGACAGCACGTTAGCCTCAAACTTAACTAAACGGCAACGTGAGTTTTTAGTATCAAGCAAAAAGCAGTATATAAGCCTACAACAAGTAATCCCTTTGTATTTAACTTACCAAACGGTCGAGGTAACGTCGCAGGGTATAGTGTATTGGAAAAGTGATATTTATCAATTAGATAAAAAAACTCGTCAATAAACGCAAGCTGATGCAAAAACAAGCAATTACATGTTAGTGCCACGCCAATTACTCACCTATATTTTAACTGTATTCGATTTAGTTGTTTAACAAGGAATGTTGCTTAGCGGTGGCGATATAAACGGATTTCTTAACCGTTTACTTCTCACCATTTGAACATTGGTGTATACCGTTTATTTACGCCGTTCAATACGATTAGTTATAAATTGAGGTTTTAATCATGAACAACATTACACGTTTTATTAACGATTTTATTGCAGATGAAAGCGGCTTAACTGCCGTTGAATACGCCATTGCTGGTGGCTTAGTGGTTGGTGGTTTGGTTATTGCGTTCACCCAGTTGGGTACCGCTGCACAAAATCAAATAGTTGACCTGTGTAAAGCGGCAGATTCTGAAGCTACTTGTGATGGTACTACCGGCACTCCTGCTGCTGGTGGTTAAGCCTAGTATTAGTTTAAGGTAATCAAGTCATGTTAATACTCAGTGCTACATTGCTGTTGTTGTTAAGCGCCTTGTACTTAGATTTGCGTTATCAGCGCATTCCTAACCTGTTGGTGCTTATAGCCTTAGGCTTAGCCTTGCTACTGCACGGCTACTTAGGGCAATGGACTGGGCTGTTAGTGGCATTGCAGGGGGCAGGGTTGGCCTTGGCTTTGTTGTTACCTGCCTATGCCATTCGTTGGCTCGGTGCTGGTGATGTGAAACTGATGATCGCGGTCGGCGCGTTTGCCGGCCCGCATTTGCTCTTTTGGTCTGTGGTGTATGGCATTATATGCGGTGCTTTTACCAGCTTTGCCTTAGTACTGTTTAAGGTAGGGGGCAAAGGATTGCTTAATATTGTTAAACGCCGATATATACGCCGAGAAGCAGATGGTGCGAAAGAGGCGCCATTGCAAGTACCCTATGCACCCGCATTGGCATTAGGCTGGCTGCTTGCCTGCTACAACGAACCTGAGGTTATTACAACGTTAGGCAGCTTTAGCAATACGCTATCTGGCTATTTTTAATGAGTATATTGCAAGCTGTTCGCCTCAACAGCACGCACTAGCTAACCACTAGTAAAAAGTAAAACAGAGTGCAGAATGTAAAAAAATAACTAAGGAACACTTATGAGCGATTCGGCCGGAAATAGCACTTCATCGACAACCGATGCCAGCATCGATAATCAAGTGTTCAATGCCCACAACATGACAAAGCGTTATCAAAATGCATCATTTAATAGCACCGTAAATACTGTGCAATTAAACAGGCCGGTTTCAATACCGGATACCGGGATATCAGAGCATTTATTACTGCAGTTATTACTCAAACATATGCGCCTTGCTGCTGTAAGCATGGTGCGAGAG
>NZ_JBFJHD010000213.1:0-5017 GCF_041613455.1 Pseudoalteromonas sp.
CATGGCGTGAGCTGAATGATAAGTTAGCGTTAATGCCGTGGTGGCAGCAATTTAAGCTCACTGCCTCAAGCGCCACCGAAACTCATATAGAGTTTATTGTAAGTACAAAAGAATAGCCACTAAAGCGCTTGCGCGCTTACACAACCTCGGAGCGTAACGTACCATCAGCCAACTCTGTTATCAGCACATCACCTAGGGTTACATCAGCAACAGATTTAATCACTTTATGCTGTTCATTTTTGGTAATGCTATAGCCCCGTGCTAACACATTCAGCGGGCTTACCGAGTCAAGCCGACTTACTTGTAGCGCTAACTGATTATTCGCCAGCTGTAATTGCTGCTGCATAGCTTGTTTTAACCGCGTTTGTAATTGCGCCAGTTGATGGCTCGCCTGAGCGAGTTTTTTATCGGGTGATTGGCGCATTAAGCGCGGCGTTAAATTGGCTAGCGTGCGCTCGTGTTGATGCAAACGGTTACGTATGGCTTGTTGTAGTGCAATATTGAGTTCATCTAAGCGCTGTGCTTGTTGATTTAACTGGTTGCGCGGATGGCACAAGTTGAGCCGATGCTGTAATTGTGTAGCGTGAGCACGCTGCTCGCTAATGTTGTGTTTAAACGCATTAGCAAGACGGTTAACGAGCTGGGTTACTCTGTTATGTAATTCTTGAGTATTTGGACTAACAAGCTCAGCGGCTGCAGAAGGGGTGGCAGCCCGTACGTCGGCAACGTAATCGCTAATGGTGGTATCTATTTCGTGTCCTACTGCGCTCACAATAGGCAGCTGACTGTTAAAAATAGCCCGTGCCAGTTGTTCATGGTTAAAACACCATAGATCTTCTAAAGAGCCACCGCCACGCCCTAAAATGAGTACGTCGACCTCGTTGCGTAAATTAGCCAACGCTATTTGCTTAATTAGCTGCGTATGCGCATCTTTGCCTTGTACCATGGCGGGATAAATAATAACTTCTAACTGCGGTGCACGGCGTTGTAGTACGGTTAAAATATCTTTAATCGCCGCACCCGTTGCCGAGGTGATCACCCCGATGCGATTAATATTTTGCGGCAAGGGTTGTTTGTGCACTGAACTAAATAGCCCTTCGGCAGCTAAGCGCATTTTTAACGCATCAAATTCTTGCTTGAGCTGTCCTTCGCCAGCGGGTTCCATATGTTCAACAATCAGCTGGTAATCGCCGCGGGGTTCGTAAAGTGATACGCGCGCTCTTACTGTGACTTGCGCACCATTAATTGGGCGGTAGCTTTGCTGACGATTATTACCGCGCCACATGGCCGCTTTAATTTGTGCTTTATCGTCTTTTAACGAAAAATACCAATGCCCCGATGCTGGCGTAATAAAGTTAGAAATTTCGCCTGTTAAGATTAAAGACGCAAAACCTTGCTCAAGCAGGGCACGTATTTCTCTATTTAGGCGCGACACGGTATAAACCGTTTGCAAAGGTTGTGAAAACATAAAAAACCATCAAAAAACATTCCTAGCACTACTTTATCATAAATATTTACGAAATCTTATTTACTAGTGTCTATAACGCTGTTAAAATTTGGCCGCAATTCCTTATCTTAGATCCACCATGTGAGAAGTTGCCAAAATGCTTAGAATCGCTAAAGAAGCTCTTACCTTTGATGACGTACTTTTAGTACCTGGTCATTCTACTGTTTCGCCACACACGGCAAATATTTCAACTCGCTTAACGCGTGGAATCAAACTTAACTTGCCGCTAGTTTCAGCATCTATGGATACTGTTACCGAAGCTCGTTTAGCTATTGCCCTAGCGCAAGAAGGCGGTCTTGGTTTTATTCATAAAAACATGACCATTGCAGAACAAGCGAAAAACGTTCGTAAAGTTAAAACTTATGAAGCGGGCATTGTTACTTATCCAGTAACGGTAACAGCCGATTTAACTCTTGCAGATGCGCTTGAATTGTCAAAAGAAAAAGGTTTTTCGGGCTTTCCGGTAACCGATAGCGAGAACAATTTGGTTGGCATTGTAACAGGGCGCGATATGCGCTTTGAAACTAAGCTAGAACAGCCTGTTTCTACCGTTATGACGAAAAAAGACAAGCTGGTTACTGTTAAAGAAGGTGCCCCTCGCGAAGAAATTTTAGGCTTAATGCACGAAAACCGCATTGAAAAAATTCTTGTGGTTGATGATGCATTTAAACTTAAAGGCATGATCACCGTAAAAGATTACCAAAAAGCCCAAGATAAACCCAACGCGTGTAAAGATGACCAAGGTCGTTTACGTGTAGGTGCAGCGGTTGGCGTAGGTGCCGGCACCGATGAGCGTATTGCAGCCTTAGTAGAGGCGGGTGTAGATGTATTATTGATTGATACCTCACACGGGCATTCTCAAGGTGTTATTGACCGTGTTGCACAAACACGTCAAGCATACCCAGAGCTACAAATTGTTGCCGGTAATGTGGCTACTGCAGAAGGCGCGATAGCCCTTGCAGATGCCGGTGTTGATGCGGTGAAAGTAGGTATCGGCCCGGGTTCAATTTGTACCACGCGTATCGTTACTGGCTGTGGTGTACCACAAATCACTGCTATTTCAGATGCAGTTGAAGGCTTAAAAGGCCGTGATATTCCGGTTATTGCCGATGGCGGTATTCGCTTTTCCGGCGATATTGTTAAAGCATTAGTGGCGGGTGCCTCGTGTGTTATGGTGGGTTCAATGCTTGCCGGTACCGAAGAAGCCCCAGGCGAAGTTGAGCTTTATCAAGGTCGTTATTACAAATCATACCGTGGTATGGGCTCGTTAGGTGCGATGGACCAAAAAGAAGGGTCATCAGACCGTTACTTCCAAAAATCAAACGAAGCCGACAAATTAGTGCCAGAAGGCATTGAAGGCCGCGTAGCATACAAAGGCCCGATTGCGACGATTATACATCAGCAAGTGGGTGGCCTGCGTAGTGCAATGGGATTAACCGGTTGTGCCACTATTGACGAGTTAAACACTAAACCTCAGTTTGTACGTGTTACCTCAGCAGGTATGGGTGAATCACACGTGCACGATGTGCAAATTACCAAAGAAGCACCAAACTACCGTTTAGGCTGATCAGCCGTCATTACTTGAAATATATGGGCTGGTTTTACTGGCCCTTTTTAAATAGCTACTTAATTTATTCAGTAGCATTATTTAGCATCTGACTTTACGAGATACTCCATGAGCAAAGATATTCACGATTCACGAATTCTCATTTTAGACTTTGGTTCACAATACACCCAATTAATCGCCCGTCGTGTGCGCGAAATTGGTGTTTACTGTGAACTGTGGGCATGGGATGTGACCGAAGAACAAATTCGCGAGTTTAATCCACAAGGTATTATCCTTTCTGGTGGCCCTGAATCTACTACGCTAGAGAACAGCCCGCGTGCTCCTGAGTATGTATTTAATGCCGGTGTGCCGGTACTGGGTATTTGCTACGGCATGCAAACAATGGCGGCTCAGCTAGGTGGTAGTGTACATAGCTCTGACAAAAAAGAGTTTGGCTACGCACAAGTTGAAAAAGTGGGTAACTGTGCACTATTTGATGCCATTGAAGATCATATTACCGATGGTGGCAACGGCGTACTGGATGTATGGATGAGCCATGGCGATAAAGTAATGGATATTCCTGCCAGCTTTAAAACCACCGCTAAAACATCTACCTGTCCACATGCTGCAATGTCAAACGAAGAACAGCGTTTTTATGGCGTGCAGTTCCACCCAGAAGTAACCCACACGCATCAAGGTCAGCGTTTACTTGAACGCTTTGTGATTGATATTTGTGGCTGTGAAAAGTTATGGACTGCGGCAAAAATTATTGATGATGCTATTGTACGCATTAAAGAAACCGTGGGCGACGACGAAGTCATTTTAGGTCTTTCGGGTGGCGTAGATTCATCGGTGGTAGCGATGCTTATTCACCGTGCTATTGGCGAAAAGTTAACGTGTGTATTTGTTGATAACGGCTTACTGCGTTTAAACGAAGGCCAACAAGTTATGGACATGTTCGGCAACAAATTTGGCTTAAATATTGTTAAAGTGGATGCCGAAGATCAATTCTTAGCCGATTTAGCGGGTAAGTCAGACCCAGAAGATAAACGTAAAGCCATCGGCCACACGTTTATTAATGTATTTGATGAGCAAGCGAAGTTGCTGAAGAATGCTAAATGGTTAGCCCAAGGAACTATTTACCCAGACGTAATCGAGTCTGCAGCTTCTGCAACCGGTAAAGCGCATGTGATTAAATCGCACCACAATGTGGGTGGCTTACCGGCTGAAATGAAAATGGGCTTAGTAGAGCCATTACGTGAGTTATTTAAAGATGAAGTACGTAAAATTGGTTTAGAGCTTGGTTTACCATACGATATGTTGTATCGCCATCCGTTCCCTGGACCGGGTTTAGGTGTGCGTGTACTGGGCGAAATCAAAAAAGAATACTGTGATTTACTGCGCCGTGCCGATGCGATTTTCATTGAAGAGCTACACAAAGCTGAGCTTTATCATAAAGTGAGCCAAGCGTTTACGGTATTTTTACCGGTTAAATCGGTAGGCGTTATGGGCGATGCGCGTAAATACGACTGGGTGGTATCACTGCGTTGTGTAGAAACCATCGACTTTATGACCGCACGCTGGTCACATTTACCGTATGAATTCCTAGGTGTGGTTTCAAACCGCATTATTAACGAAATCGACGGTATCTCACGCGTTGTATACGATATTTCAGGTAAGCCACCTGCCACTATCGAATGGGAATAACTAACTCGGCTTTCATTAGCCTGCAGTAAGTTATTCTAAGTAACTAAAAAACGGCGAATTAGCATGCTAATTCGCCGTTTTGTTTATTTTAAAAGCAGTTAAACCAAAAGAAGCATTTTTTTCTTTACCTTTGGCAAAAGTTCTCTATAATTCGTCGTCATTGCAGGGGCGTAGTTCCAATTGGTAGAACAGCGGTCTCCAAAACCGACGGTTGGGAGTTCGAATCTCTCCGCCCCTGCCATTTCTTCTTTACATCG
>NZ_JBFJHD010000214.1:0-5010 GCF_041613455.1 Pseudoalteromonas sp.
CTGTTTAATAAAATCCTGACTTAAATGTTGGGATTTTTTTTGGAGAAAAATATGTCTGAAAATCTTTGGGCTCCCAGTGCCAGTATGGCAACGCTTAAACAGCGAGCCACTATTTTACGCACAATTCGTGAGTTTTTTTACGCGCGTAATGTGATGGAAGTTGAAACGCCGAGTTTAAGTGGCGCCAGTGTCACCGATATTCATTTAGTGAGTTTTAACACCACTTTTGTGGGCCCCGGCCACGCAGCGGGTTTGCCATTGTATTTACAAACTTCGCCCGAATTTGCCATGAAGCGTTTATTAGCGGCGGGCTCCGGAGCGATATTTCAACTGTGTAAAGCATTTAGAAACGAAGAAGCGGGCAGCCATCATAACCCCGAATTCACCATGCTAGAGTGGTATCGCCCAGGATTTGACGAGTTTGCATTAATGGATGAAATGGATGAGCTAATGCAGCTTATTCTAACGGTTGAACCTGCACAGCGGTTAACCTACCAGCAAGCCTTTATGCAGGCGCTTGGGGTTGATCCACTAACGGCAAGTGTTGCGCAATTGCAACAACTTGCGTGTGAGCAAGGGTTTGCTGATATTGCCGCAACAGAAACGCACAAAGATACCTTACTGCAATTGTTATTCTGTATGAAAGTAGAGCCGACCATAGGCCAGCATAAGCCATGTTTTGTATATCATTTTCCGGCATCGCAAGCGGCACTGGCACAAATTTGTGAGCACGACAGTCGCGTCGCGGGGCGCTTTGAGTTGTATTATAAAAATATGGAACTGGCCAACGGCTTTAATGAGCTTACTAATGCCACAGAGCAAGCTAAACGCTTTGCCGAAGATAACGCCTACCGTGCTGCACACGGCTTAAAACAAGTACCAATTGATGGCCATTTAATTGCTGCACTAGAACACGGCCTAGCACCTTGTGCAGGTGTTGCAATGGGAATTGACCGGCTGGTTATGCTCGCAACCAACAAAGATAAGATCAAAGAGGTGATTGCCTTTGATGTAGCAAGAGCTTAAAGCAGCTAATCGTTCTTAGCTGTCAGCTATCAGAAAAAACACCGCGTTTGCATTAAACGCGGTGTTTTTTATTCTCGAATTGCCAACTGAACTCTTATATTTTACAAATTAAGCGTAAAGGTAACGCCGGCTACGCGGGGTTCGCCTAGCTGAGTGTAGGTATGAGTCGCGTAGCCATCAAGTGGGTTATTGCCAAATTCAAAACCACGGGTGGGCACGGCTTCGTCAAACACGTTACGTGCCCAAGCGCGTACAGCCCAGCTATCGGCTTCGTAACCTAGGCTCACATTAACTAAGTTACTGTTCGGTGCTTGTGCGTTATGGCTGTCTGAAAAATAATAATCGTCTTTGCCTTCTACCCCTAGCATTGCGTATAGCGCGTTGGTTAGGTTATAGCGAGCCGTAAAAGCGTATTGGTATTTAGGTGATTGCGCTTGCTCGCGGCCGTCTTGGTTTAAACCGTCTTTAGTGACAAAGTCATTTATTTTGGTATTTAAATAACCTGCGCTACCGGTCAGAATTAAGTCATCAGTTAATTGGTAGCTGCCTTCAATTTCAAGGCCGTAGTTACTGCCAGAGCTGGCGTTATCAACATAACCGGTAAACTTCTGGTCTTGTACTTGCCACGACTTTAACTGAATGTTGTCGCGGTGCATGTAAAATGCTGCTAAGCGTAAGACAAATTTATCGTCAAGGGATGAGCCTTTAACCCCAAACTCACCGCTCCATAAGTATTCAGGATCAAAGCTGGTGTGCTGCTGAAAAAACGCCGCATCGAGGTTTAAGCCTTCATCTTTGGCTTTTGCGAGCGCTTCTGAGTTAATCCCGCCTGCTTTATAGCCTCGCGTAATGCTGGTGTAGATCATGGTGCGATCAATCACTTGGTATTCGAGTGCCAGCTTACCGCCGACCATAATGTCGTCGGTGTCTTCAATAAAGCCATTGTTATCGGTGTAATCACCTTGATATTGCTCTACTCGTAATCCGGTAATTAAGGTGGTTTTAGCGCCAATAGGGGTGGCTAATTGGCCGTATACTGCCACGTTACTGGTTTCGTAGGTTGAGTTAAACGGGTTAGCTAACCAAGTGTATTGACGCTCTAAATCGACATCACGGTTTTGATAGTAAATGCCCGCGACCCAGTTGCCGGTTTTGCTGCTAACTTGTAAGTCGGCTGCATGATCTTTGCGATCGCGGCTATAAATGTCGGTTGAGCTATAACCATAGGGGTGTAAGCCGGCAGCGCAAAGTTGTGGTTTAGCGGTATCGTTACATACCCAGTCTTCATCAAAGCTATAAAATAACTCGGTATCGATTGCCGATAGGTTTAAGCTTAGGTCAAATGCAGCAAAGCCGCTATAGCTGTTAGCTAGGCCAATGGCGTAGCTTAATTGATTATCTTCACCGGGCTGGTCGGCCACACTGTTGCGGCTGTTATCAAGCGTAAAGGCATCGTAGCCGTTATTAATATCGATGTAATGCAGGTTTAATTCGCTGCGTAAATTATTGCTCACTTGGCTGCTTAATTTAAACCGTGCGACTTGCTCGTCTTGTCCTTGAGTGGCTTTACCTAAATAAAGGTTATCTACGTAACCGTCTGACTTACTGCGAAAATAACTAACGCGTGCGCTGGTGTCGTCTGTTAAACCTGTGCTTGCTGCAAGGCCGGCTTCACGGCTGTTATAGGTGCCTGCGCCGAGCTGTAGTTTTAAGCTTGGATCGTTGCTAGCTTGCGCCGATTGCATTTGAATCATACCTGCCATACCGTCGGCGCCAAAACGAGTACCTTGTGGGCCACGGTAAATTTCTACTTGGTCAATATCAAATAATAAGGCGCTGCCGCCTAAACCAGAGTAGTTAATACCATCGATAACCAAGCCCACCGACGGGTTAATAGGGTCGACAAATTGTGACCGCAGTCCCACGCCCCTAATTTGAATATAACGACCGCGCGAGGCACCCGAGGTAAAGTTAATATTAGCAGCGCTGCCAAGTATTTCGTCAAGGTAGGTTGCACCACGTAAGTTCACTTCGTCTTCGCTAAATAAGCTGGCGCTAGCACTTAAGGTTTGAATGCTTTCTCGTTGAAAATCACCTGTTACTACAATGCGTTCTAAGTCGCTATCGTCAGCAATAGCGCTAACAGATGCAGCAAACAGGGGTAATAATGCGGCGGTGATTAAAGACAAACGTAAGTTCATTAGGTTACTTAACTCCATTTTAGGGACTTGCATGGTAGCAATTATTTCGGCACATGTGCTATAAACGCGGCAATTATACGTTAAATAATTTGGATTACGAATATGACCTTTAAAGTAGACTTTAAAGTGCGCGACTACGAATGTGACCTACAAGGTATTGTAAATAATAGTGTATATTTTAATTATTTAGAACATGCACGGCATGAGTTTTTATCCGCACAGGGCGTCGATTTTGCCAAGCTGGCAAAAGACAAAATAAACTTAGTGGTGATACGTAGTGAAATGGATTATAAGCATTCTTTGTTACCGGGCGACGAGTTTTACGTGGCGGTAGAACCACAGCGTGTTAGCCGCCTTAAGTTTGCTTTTAAGCAAATGGTAGTACGTAAATGCGATGATAAAGTGATGCTAAATGCTTTGGTGATAGGCACATCGGTAAATGAAAAAGGCCGGCCATTTTTACCCGCGCAAATAGATCAGTTATTTAAACCTGCACCTTAAGGTTGAGTTGCGCGATTAATCCCCTAGCATAGAGCAAAAATTTACATTTAAAACATGCATTTTTAACGGATCAGCGCTGCAAAAATTGTTACTATTACATTAATTAGACAATGAATTAGTAATCGTATGAAATTAGCAGCAATACCGATGCTTATAATCGGTTTATGTGTGGGTTGCACATCAACAGGAACCGTGACCAGTGAGCAGTTAAAGCACACCCAGTGGCAGTTGTCACGGGTTGATGGCTTAGCTATTCCGCCGTCGTTTAACGCCTCAATCGGCTTTATTGAAGCACTGCAAGTGAACGGCTTTGCTGGCTGTAATAAATTTTTTGGTGAAGGTGAGCTTGACGATAGTAAGCTCACAGTCAACAAGCTGGGTATGACGCGTAAGTCGTGCGGTGCACAGTTAGATAAGTTTGAGCAGCAACTATTACAAGCGTTAAAACAGGGCAGCACAGTTAAAATGCAAAATCAGCGACTGCTACTGCAAGCTAAAAAAACATTTGAGTTTATTGCTAAGTAATTGATTGATTATTTAAAAATTGCCTCTTGCAGGCAATTTTTAACTGGCGTACACTCAGTGCAGATTTGCTCAAGTACATTGGCAAATTAAACGAAACAAATTGAATTTATATACTTGTCGGAGTGCCTAAACTAATGATTAGTTTAGGCTGAGATCGCGAAAGCGGGATCCGTGAACCTGATCAGGTTAAAACCTGCGTAGGGAACAAGCTGCCTAAATAGGACGCTTGTGCGTCTTTTTTTATGCGCACAGCAACATAGTTCTAGCGACTTTAGGCTGCCAAATGGCATTTGCCATTTTACGATCTTTCTCTATTCCTCGGACAAGACAACCCTTAAGCAATGAGGTAAGTCATGTCAAACACTACAAATAAAGCGTCGCGCCGCGAAACACGCGCTGCGGCATCTGAATATATTTATAATTTAACCGGACAACCGTTTCCTAATTCACACAAAGTATACGTTGCAGGCACACAAGCCGGTGTGCGCGTAGGGATGCGTGAAATAACGCTGAGCGACACACTTGTTGGTGGTACAGATGAAAACCCAGTGTACGAAGCGAATGAGCCACTACGCGTTTACGATACCTCAGGCCCCTACACCGACCCTAATTTTGAATTAGATGTACGTCAAGGACTACCTAAGTTTCGTAAACAGTGGATTGAAAGTCGTCATGACACCGAAGAGCTGGAGTCGGTAACGTCGCGCTTCACTCAGCAGCGCATGGCTGACGATGGCTTAGATCATATTCGCTTTGA
>NZ_JBFJHD010000215.1:0-5003 GCF_041613455.1 Pseudoalteromonas sp.
CAATTGAGACTCTAAATTTGTTTGCCTCACTTAGCGAACTAAGCTTGGCTGTTAGAACTCAATCTGTACGAGTGCCCACACAGATGATTGCTTTATATTGTTAAAGAACGTTGCGACCGTGTCGCTAGGGATGCGTATAATACATCCTTTATTTTTCGAGTCAACACTTAATTTTAAACTTTCTTTTAAGAAGATTTAAAACCGAAGTTTTACTTAACTCTGTGAGTTGTTCGTGCCTCGCTATGCGTTGGCGTTTCCCGTCTCAGTGGGGTCGCATTATAGGGAGATTCGAGCGGGGGTCAATGTTTTATTTCAGCTTTTTGACAATTAAATGAATATTGTATGAAAGGCATACAAATAAAGGGCTACAGGCTTATTTTAGCTTAAAAAACACACGTTTTATTCGCTGTTATTTAGCTAATAATTACATTGTGGAATAAGCAGTACATTTAGTCATCGCTGTACTGCTCTATTGGTTTTAATTTGCTGCTATTTGCCATACAGCTATAGAGCCTGATATCTCATTACCTACTATAAGGAGTGGTTCACCGCTAGCACTTTGCTCAGCGGCTACAAACACCATACCTTCGGGTGCCAGATCACCGGTTATCTCTGCACCTTCTATTAGGCCCCGGTTATAAAAGTAATCTTCAAATTTAACCTTGTATGGGTTAGTAATATCATAAACCATAATACCGCTCATTCGTTCTAAGCCTATAAAAGCAAATGTACGCTCTCCAATTGTGCCTATGGTTAATGCTTCTGGCTCTGCACCTTTATCGTCTGAGCGTGTATCACCTTTATTTTCGTCTTCATTATTATTAAACGCTTCGCCGTGTACTGAGGCTGTAATACGAGCGATGTCATCTTCAGAATCAAATACCACCAGCCCATTACTATCCCAAATAGTAAATGAACGTGCCCCGTAGGCGTATAATGATTCGTACTGACCATCGTTATTTGTATCCCCCTTTGCTGTGGTTACTTTTAATCTACCAATATTGTAATCATCATTATTTAAGTAAGCAAAATTACTGGCAAGAGTTAAATCTTCAACACGGCTTTCGTCTATATAAGCAAGGCAACCGTCACTTTCATCAAAATCTAGCCCACCTTTGGCTATACAATCAGCTTCATCGCTGGCAGCAAAAAAGTATTCGCGTGCATCTCCTTCGTTGGCAGAAATAATAAAGTTGGCACCTTTCCAGCTAAAACTGGCAATAGTATCTGGCTGATACATGCCATATAAGCCTGCATATGACTTAAAATTAATACCGCCGTCTTTGTCTGATGCGTCAAATTGCAGATTTTCCCAGTTTTTATAACTAAGCCCTTTTAGCTCAAGGGAATGATCTTCAAGATTAATGATGGCTAGTGCATTGTTTTCTTGGATTGAGACATAAGCATATTTATTGTCTTTTGAAATGCTCACATATTCGGGCTCTAAATCCATCGCCACCGTGGTATTGATTAAATTGCCATTAATAGTACGTCCAGTAGGATTAGCAAACACTAGGCCCTGTGCTTCTAATTCTGCTTGCTGATTATTGTAGCCTTGAAAGTTGATGCTCAACGCGGTATCTGCAATAGCGCCGTTATTAATATTTATAATGCTAATTGTGCCTTCGGGATCAATACTGTAATCCCCATTAGGTTCACCTTCATTGGCGACCACTACTTTTGTGCCATCATGGCTAAACGTAACCATGTCGGGTAGGGCACCTACTGTTACATTTTTAATAAATATGGATTGTTCACCGCTGATATCATAAAACGCTATTTGACCTGGCTCACCAACTGCTTTAGCTGCCATAGCAACGGCGAGTAACTGGTTATTTTCATCTATTGCTAAACTATTTGCATCACCTGGCGTGTGAGCGTTCAAGCTCAGGGTAATGGCAGATGTTAAATTGGTACCGCTGACAATGCCTTGGTTATCTTTTACTAATGCAGCGGTGTCGAACATATCGGCAGGAATGATATTAACAACAGCGGCATCGCCTGAACTATTAATAGCGTAAATCCACTTTTTAGATGCTTGGTAGGCGACTATTTCTGCGGCGCCTTCAGGGCTTTGTGCATTGAGTACTGCACGGCCAATAAGGTTGATATTTAACGCAGAACTTTCATTAGTACCATTTTGACCCGCAGTACCTTGCTCCCCTTTAATACCCTGTATACCATCGTGCCCGTCTTCACCTTCCAGTGAGCAGCCTGTTAGTATAGATAAGAGAGCAACTGCGATGAGTGATCTTTTTAACATTGTAATGTTCCTTGTTGTGGTGTTGGCAAAAATAACAACACACACGCATTACAACGTTATGGCACTTTAAATTAATTTAGATAAAAAAAAGCGAGTTTTAAAACTCGCTTTGACATAGAGGGTGACAGGTTATTTCTTAACGGGGCGTTTCCAGCCTGTTAAATTACGCTGTTTAGAGCGTGCTATTGCAAGTTGTTCATCTTCAACGGTGCTGGTGATCACCGAGCCTGCACCAATCGTAGCGGTTGCACCAATATTGACTGGAGCAACCAATGATGAGTTAGAACCGATAAAAGCATTATCACCGATAATCGTTTTCGCTTTATTTACACCGTCGTAGTTACAAGTAATTGTGCCGGCGCCAATATTCACCTTTTCGCCAATTTCGGCATCGCCTAAGTAGCTTAAGTGATTTGCCTTAGAACCTTTGCCTAAACGGGTTTTTTTCATTTCGACAAAATTACCAATGTGCGAGTCTTCTTCCATAATGGCGCCTGGACGTAAACGGGCATAGGGGCCTAAGGTACATTTAGCGGCAACCGTGGCATCTTCAATTAATGTATTCGCTTTAATAACAACGTTATCGCCAACAGTACAATTTTTAAGTACGCAATTAGGACCAATCTCAACGTTGTTACCAAGCGTTACGTTACCCTCAAAAATAACATTAATATCAATAAGAACATCTTCGCCGGTTTTAACATTGCCCCGTACATCAACGCGGGCAGGGTCGGCGAGGGTGGCACCATTTAACATCAGTTCTTCTGCTTGCCATGCTTGATAAGCACGTTCAAGCCCTGTAAGTTGCACGCGATTATTGGCGCCTTCAACTTCCATTGGGTGATCTGGCTGCGCTGAGGTTATTTCTACGCCTTCACTGTGCGCCATAGCAACAATATCTGTTAGGTAGTATTCACCTTGGGCATTATTGTTAGATAAGTTACCTAACCAGCTTTTAAGTAGTTTACCGTTAACCGCCATAATACCGGTGTTTACTTCGTTTATTAGTAGCTGCTCGGCGCTGGCATCTTTTTGCTCAACAATACCCACTAGCTTGCCATCCACACGTAGCATGCGGCCATAGCCATTGGGGTTAGCTAAATTTACGGTCAGCACTGCTAGGCCATTTTTAGGGGTCACCGCGAGTAAGCGCTCAAGCGTTGATTGTTTGGTTAACGGCACATCGCCGTATAATACTAATACTGTATCTTCATCATTGATATATGGATTAGCTTGAGCAACCGCATGGCCTGTGCCGAGCTGATCAGCTTGCAGTACCCAATTTACGTCGTTATCGGCTAGTTGCTGTTGTAATAGTTCGCCGCCGTGTCCATACACTAAATTAGTGGCTGATGCGCCTAGTGCTTTGGCGTTATCAATAACATGCTGCACCATCGCTTTACCTGCAACTTTATGCAGTACTTTTGGCAATGCAGAACGCATACGAGTGCCTTTACCCGCTGCGAGAATAACCGTAGAAAGAGACATTAAAACAATTTCCTTTTTTCGTTGTTTTAGCTAATAAGTGCGCTAGGGTACACAGTAGATTGCGTAAATCACATCGTGTGCAAATACTCAGTAGCTTAGCTGCTGACGACTGAATCTTGACTGAAACACACTGACACTTGATTGAATGGCGTTATTGTAACGGGGATTACAGATCGATATAAGTAATAAAGGGCAAATAGTGAACACAAACCGTAAATTCATAATTTTTCCCTAGCTTAGGTTTATTTTGCGCACAAAAAAGCCCACGAAATGTGGGCTTTTAATAAAACCAGATAGGCTTACTTTTTACGTAATTGCTGAATAATGCGTAGCTGAGCAATTGCTTCAGCTAATTGCATTGCCGCTTGATTGTAATCAAGCTCTGCAGATGCACCTTTCGCCATTTGTGCTTCAGCGTCACGTTTAGCGGCTTCTGCAGCTTGTTCGTCTAGGTCTTCACCACGAACCGCTGTATCAGCTAACACAGTCACTAGATTAGGTTGCACTTCTAATGTACCGCCAGCAATATAGATGAGTTCTTCTTCACCAAACTGCTTAACTAAACGTACCATACCAGGTTTAAGGGCAGTAAGTAGTGGAGCGTGACCAGCATTAACGCCTAACTCACCTTCACTACCAGTAACTTGAATTGATTCAACACGACCAGAGAACAAACTCTGCTCTGCGCTTACTACATCAAGATGTACAGTCATAGCTGCCATACTCCCCTCCTAAGTTACATGCCTTTGGCTTTTTCTTGAGCTTCTTCGATAGAGCCAACCATGTAGAACGCTTGCTCTGGCATATCATCAAATTCACCGTTTAAGATGCCTTTGAAGCCAGCAATTGTATCTTTCAGTGATACGTATTTACCCGGCGCTCCTGTAAACACCTCTGCCACGAAGAATGGCTGAGATAGGAAACGTTGGATTTTACGTGCACGAGATACAAGTTGCTTATCTTCGTCAGAAAGCTCGTCCATACCTAAGATTGCAATGATGTCTTTAAGTTCTTTGTAACGCTGAAGAACTGTTTGAACGCCACGTGCTGTATCGTAGTGCTCTTGACCAATTACTTGTGGGTCAAGTTGACGTGAAGATGAATCAAGTGGGTCTACCGCAGGGTAGATACCAAGTGACGCGATATCACGTGAAAGTACTACTGTTGCATCTAAGTGAGCAAAGGTAGTTGCTGGAGATGGATCCGTTAAATCATCCGCAGGTACGTATACCGCTTGGATTGAAGTAATTGA
>NZ_JBFJHD010000216.1:0-4994 GCF_041613455.1 Pseudoalteromonas sp.
CTTGTTCAAAGTAAAAGCCAATAAACTTATGTAATTGGTTAATACGAATAACGTTTTTCATCGCCAGTGGATCCCACACATTAAATTCCATAAAACGGTTGTTTTTAATGTATTGGTCAACCATAACATCTTTAGCATAGGGGAACGCCCACAGTTCAAAGCCACGATCGGTAAATACTTGGTGTAACGCAATGCGAGGCTTACTTTTACAATGAATTTCGCCAAGTGCATCTTCATAGCCGTCAAGTAAGTCGAGGTTCCAATTACGCTTATTGATTAATTGTTTGACGGCATTGTCGAATCCGTGCTCTAAAATACCTTCTGCTTCGCTGACAGAAGACGCAACCAAATGATAAAACGGTGGTAGCTCGCCCCAATTTATTTGCTTTTTAAACCAATTAATCTCTTTGAGTGTTGGATTACTGGGCAATTGCGCTTTATTATGCGTGCCAGGCATTAACCTATCCTTACTGGTATTAATACCTTAAGGATAAACTATTGCACAGCTTGTTTTAAGGAAAAGTTACCCTTGATCACAGATAAGCCATTATATTACGTGGTATTGATGTTTATATGGGAACTTGTTGGTAATGTGAATACACAGTGAAATACATATGCTAGAGCAAAATTTATCGGCTTATAAATGCCCGCAACAGTTTATTCAATTTAAACTTGGATTACGTAAAGCAATATCAGCACAACAAACAATTACCTTTATTATTGCGCATCAGCAAGATATTAATGATATTGAACGATTTTTACAAAAGCATGGGTATTGTTACAACTACAATAAGCAGCAAGGAGTATTATTAGTGGAGCCATTTCGTGTTTGAATATATAAAAGCGTGGTACGAAAAGAAGTTTTCTGATCCGCATTCGGTGACGTTACTGTTTTTATTGTTGGCACTGGTAGCCACCTTGTACTTTTTTGGCTCATTGATAGTGCCCGTGTTGGTGGCGCTGATCATTGCTTACTTACTTGACTGGCCAGTGCTGCACTTAGAGCGTTTTGGGCTGAAACGTTTTACCGCTACGGTGATAGTGATGCTGATATTTACTGGCATTATGCTCACGCTTATTTTGGTTATTGGCCCGGTATTGTGGAAACAAACCAGTAATTTAGTGCAAGAAACACCGCATATGGTAGAGCAGGGTAAGTCGTTTTTAATGGCGTTACCGCAGCAATATCCGAGTTTAATTAATGCTGAGCAAGTGCGCACTTTGGTGCAAACGGTCGAAACGAAAGTGATTGAGCTTGGTCAGTTGGCACTGTCATTATCATTAACGTCTTTAAAAGACCTGGTTGCTTGGCTCATCTACTTAATTTTAGTGCCGTTGTTAGTGTTTTTTATGCTCAAAGATAAATTAGAGTTAACACATAGCGTGGCTAAATTGATCCCCCAACAACGCCGGTTAATTTTGCAGGTATGGAATGAAATGAACCAGCAAATAATGAACTACATTCGTGGCAAGGTATTTGAAATACTGATTGTTGGCTCAGTGTCGTTTATTGCTTTTACCGTGTTTGATTTACGCTATGCAGCGTTATTAGGCGTGTTAGTGGGCTTTTCGGTATTGATCCCGTTTGTCGGCGCGGCGCTGGTGACGATTCCGGTTGCGGCGGTGGCATTATTTCAGTTTGGTGTGGAAACACAGTTTTGGACCATTTTAATTATTTACGGCGTAATTCAAGCACTCGATGGCAACGTGCTGGTGCCACTGTTGTTTTCTGAAGCAGTTGACCTAAACCCGGTATTTATCATTGTGGCGGTGCTCTTTTTTGGCGGCTTGTGGGGATTTTGGGGGGTGTTTTTTGCGATACCTCTGGCGTCCTTAGTGAAAGCGTTGATCAATGCATGGTCGTCTACTCAGGAAGAGCTGCTGAAGGAATTAAAGTAATAGTTGACGCTGTTATAGTATAAAAAAGCATAGTAAACGCATCTTTAAAACTAATAGATTATTATCAATTACTCAGCAATTTATGTAGCATAGGTATAAGATATATTTTTTAGTAATAAGGTGCGTTTTTTAATGTCTGAGTTTTTATTACCCGATGAACCCAAAAAACAAGTGTATCTTGATGCAAATGCAACCACCCCAGTGTTGCCTTGTATTGCAGATGTTGTTTGTCATGCCATGCAAATTTGTTTCGGTAACCCATCTAGCCCACATATTACGGGTATTCAAGCTAAGCATTTATTAGAACAAACTCGCCAACAAGCGCGTGCGGTGATTGGCGCAAACACGGGTGATATTTTATTTACTTCAGGGGCAACCGAAGGCATTCAAACGGCGGTGGTTTCTACGTTAATTAACGCTAAAACACATAATAAAAAAAATCCGTTGTTACTGTATGGGGCAACCGAGCATAAAGCGGTGCCAAATACCTTAAAGCATTGGAATGAAGTGCTGGGTATTAATGCCCAAGTGCTGGCTATTCCCGTGGATAGTAAAGGTATATTAGATTTAGACTTTATTGCCGCACACAGTGAAGATGCACTGATGATCTGTACGATGGCGGTGAATAACGAAACCGGTGTTTATCAAGATTTAGCGGCCATTGAGCAGGTAATTCGCAGCCGTAATAGTAACGTGTCGTGGATGGTTGATTGCGTACAAGCACTGGGTAAGCAACAGCTTGCATTGAGCGACACTAGCATAGACTATGCTCCTTTTTCGGGGCACAAATTGTATGCTCCCAAAGGTATTGGCATGCTGTATATTCGCCAAGGCAGCCCTTATACTGCATTCATTGCGGGTGGCGGGCAAGAAAGTGGCATGCGTTCCGGCACAGAAAACCTACCCGGCATTGCAGGACTTAATAAGTTATTTAGTTTGTTGTTGGATAACAGCGACGACACGTTTAAATCGACAGCGGTGCTGGAACAATACCGCACGCAACTACATCATGCATTAGCCGAGACCTTTGGTGATATTACCTTTAATCACGATTTTTCGTGCTCGGTGCCCACCACGCTTAATTTTTCGGTGAATGGTTTAACCTCTAAAGAAGTCATAGACTTATTTGATGCCGCGGGCATACGAGTGAGTGGTGGCTCAGCGTGTAGTACCGGTGCTGCGCGCAGTTTTGTGCTTGATGCCATGGGGGTTAACCGGTGGCAAAGCGAAAATGCGATACGCTTATCGTTTGGTCCGGCAGCGAGCGCTGGCGAAATTAACCATGCCTGTGAACGTATTTTAGCGCTAAAAGCGGTACTAGCGGCCAATTGTTTAGTGGTTTCTGATAGCGCAACACCACCAAATGAGGTGTGTGCATTAGGGCTAACTCAGTTTAGGCATCAAGGGGCGTGCAGCTGGCTGTACGTTAACGAGCGTAAACAAGCGGTGATCATCGACCCCATTATTGAATTGATCCCACGTTTTGAAAAAATTGCGCATACACAAGATTTAACCATTAGCGCAATTTTAGACACCCATGCTCACCAAGAGCGCAACTCAGCCGTTACTTTGCTGCACAGTGTGTTAGCTGCGCGAATTGAAAATAATGAAGTTGATGCGTTAGGGTGGCCGAAAAATACTGCTGCCATTGATTTGGGGGCGTTACGCCTAGCAAAGCTTGCCACTCCAGGGCACAGCCAAGACAGCGTTAGTTATTTATTAACGCAGCCCACGGGCGAGGTGAGTTACTGTTTTTGCGGTGATTTAATTTTACCTGCAGGATTGGGCAATACCCAATTAGCCGGTGGTAGCGCTGCGCAAATGGCAGAGTCACTATTATTATTAGCGCAGCAATTAACAGCGAATACAGTCATTTGCTCAGGCCATGATTATCAGCAATGTTTTGCCATGAACTGGGCGGTGCAACAGCAGCAAACCCCGTTGTTGGCAGAGTTAATCAGCAAAGAGATGAGCAAAGCGGAATTTATTGCCGCCAAGCAGCGTGGTGATTTACAGCAGCAGGCGCGCGATAGTCAGCTATGTGGCTATGTGAATGCTAAGCCGCACATCGACACGCCGCAACTAAGTTATTCACAGGCTAAACAGTTGCTCAGTCAAGGGGATGCCTATTTAATTGATACGCGCGAACCCTATGAGCACGGGGCGAATAACCTTGCCACACAACTTAATGTCGCAGCGGCTAAAACGCTAAACATTCCGCTAAGTCGTATGGCCAATGCCATTGTAGAGCAGCAACTCGATAAAACGCAGCAGTATATTTTAGTGTGCCGCAGCGGTAATCGCTCTAAGTTAGCGGCAGCTAATTTAATCGAATTAGGCTATACGGCGGTGTATAATTTAAGCGGTGGATTAGCCTTAACGCATTAAAAACTTACTAAAACGAACAAGCTGGCCGACATCTGTCGGCCTTTTTGTTTTTTGTGCTCAGCTAAAATCATTTAGTGCTAAGAAACGAGGTTGTTAAATTGCGTTATTAATTTTATGATACCGGTGTCAAAAGCAAAAAATTGCGTTATCATCTACACTATAAAGTCAATTAAGCGCTTGTTTTTAGCTTAGCTTTTTAGCAAGCAGTGTGCTTATACACTGTAGTTAGATATAAAAAAACACATTAAATCAAATAATTAATAACTTAGGGGATGTTTAAATGACTAGCCGTGTGCAATTAGCAAGTTGGCAGGCACTGGAAAAAAGTGCTGCGAAGATGAAACAAACGCATCTTAAGGACTTATTTGCTAACAACGACTCGCGTTTTTCACAGTTTTCGACGCAGATCCCCGGGCTATTATTTGATTATTCAAAGCAGCTTATCGACAGCACCACGTTTGCACAATTAATTACACTGGCTCAAGAGTGTGACATCAGTGCGTGGCGTGAAAAAATGTTTAGCGGTGAAAAAATTAATTTCACCGAAGATCGTGCCGTATTACACACGGCCCTGCGCAACCGTGCGCACACTCCACTTATTGTTGATGGCGAAAACATTACCGCTGCAGTTGATAATGAGCTGGCTAAAATTAAACAGTTTGTTGAAAAAGTACGGAGTGGTCAGTGGCTAGGCTTTAGCGGCAAAC
>NZ_JBFJHD010000217.1:0-4971 GCF_041613455.1 Pseudoalteromonas sp.
CATTAGAGCCATTAAAGCTAGCATACCGTTAACTCTCATTCTTAATATCCTTATTATTTTTAATAGCGACTCTATAGTGGTAATTACTGCATACGCCTCACTGCTCGTGCTAATAATCCACTATTTATATTATTGGTTCACATAATTACGATGAACTACCAGCTCGCCGAGTCTATTAGCTAACCTGAGCTGTGGAAAATTAACAGCCCATTAGGAACGTTAGAAATTATTGCGGTAGGCAAGTTTTAGATAATGTGCCAAGTAGAGGGTACAAAGCAGAGTCGCGCTGATCATTTCACACGTAATGCTATTGCTATGGCGGGTTGTCTGCTTTAGTTAAAGTTAAACTCTTTAGTTATTGTTTAAATCAATTTCAGATTAATGAGTGACAGATAAAAAGCAATGAAACCGCAAGCCATACAGCTGAGCGGTTTCATTAATGAAGTTATATTAAACTCCTTGGATTAACCAAGTACTTTCATACGCTCTTCAAGCGGCTTAAATTCTTTGTCGCCTGCTGCTTGCTCGATAGCGCCAAACACCATTTGTGCATTTAATTCCCAATCTGAAGATATGTTCCACTCATCTGCAACTTTTTGATCTATAACAGGGTTGTAATGTTGTAAGTTGGCACCAATGTCTAAGCTAGCCAATGCTGTCCAAATCGCATACTGATGCATAGCGCTGCTTTGATGTGCCCAAATTGGAAATTTGTCGGCATACAAAGGGGCTGCTTCTTGCATGTTTCTCACGACGCCTTTGTCTTCAAAGAACAATACCGTACCTGCCCCTGCTCTAAAGCCAGCAATTTTATCTTTAGTAGCTTGGAATTTTTCGTCGTCACCAACAATAACGCGAAGTGTTTCTTCAGTAATGTCCCACAGTTTGCGATGATCATCAGCAAACAAAACCACCAGACGTGCCGATTGTGAGTTAAACGCTGATGGTGTATGCAAAACGGCATGCTCAACAAGTTTAACTACTTCCTCGTTAGACACAGGCAACTGATCGCTTAGTGCATAGATAGTGCGACGCTTCTCTGCTAATTGTTGAAAATCTTTTAAATTTGACATCATTATCTCCTGTGGTTGTTCAAAAATTTAACTAACTAAAAAAATAGTTACTTACCTAACAGTAACCAAAAACCGAGCACTAATAATAAATAATTCATTACTTTTAAAAATAGCGCTTTATCCAGTGTTGCATTAATTTTTACCCCTAGCCAATTACCAACAAATGCTAGTGGGAAAAATGCCAGTGCTGTTAAAATTATCTCAGCTGTTAACAAGCCGAATGATAGAGCTGCAATCAGTTTTATTACATTCATCATGGCAAAAAATACCGCCGCAGTAGCAACAAATTTACCCGGCGTAAGCCCAATCGCTGTGAAATAAATAATAATGGGTGGCCCACCCGCATGCACTAAGCTGCTAGTAATACCAGAGAACACCGACATTATTGCCGCGCCCATTTTATTACTGAGAATTTTGAGCGAACTTTTCATAAAGAAAATATTTTTGATTGAAAAAACAATACATATAAAGGCGATTATTAAGCGTAAATGCTCTGCATTAATAATATCTATAATTAAATAAGCAATCAGTACACCTAAGATTGCCCCTGGAATGAGCGGCAACAGTAATTGATTATCCCATTTACGCCAGTAACTTCTTACGCTTAATACATCAGCAATAATTAATAGTGGCAGCATCAGTGCTATAGCTTGCGCTGCTGGTAATTTTAGCATTAGCAGCGGCACAGCAAATACGCCTAATGCCCCTGCAAATGCCGATTTTGAAACACCTATCAACACCACAACCGCGGCTATTAGAACAAGTGCTGTAATATCCATGTTAGAAGTCCGCCGGTAATTCAAACCATAAAGCTTCAAGTTTAGCTGTTGCTTCAAGCTTTAACTCTGCCGCTGGGTCAACCGCAAAGGCGTCACCTGCAGCAAACTCTTTACCATCGACCATCACACTACCTTTTACAATGTGCAAGTAACCAATGTGCTTACCTGAGTCCAGCTTAAACGTTTGTTGTGCGTCTAACACTAAGCGTGACAAGCTTGCATCTTGATTAATCGATAAGGTATTTTCGCCGCCCGTTGGCGTGAGCAATGGCGTTAATGGACCTGTTTGGGTAATACTTTTTTGCTCGTAACTTGGTTTAATCCCCATTTTATTAGGTTGTATCCAAATTTGTAAAAACTTAACTTTGTCAGTGCTTGAAGCATTATATTCAGAGTGCATTACGCCACTGCCGGCACTCATACGTTGCACGTCACCGGCCGGTACCGTGTGCTTATTACCTTCACTGTCTTCGTGCTTTAGTGCACCTTCCATTACATACGAGATAATTTCCATATCGCGGTGGCCATGCGTGCCAAAGCCTTTTCCTGGCATTACCATGTCGTCGTTAATTACGCGCAGTGCTGACACACCCATATGTTTTGGATCGTAATAACTACCAAACGAAAAACTATGTTTGCTTTGCAACCAACCCAGATCGACCGAACCGCGCTCGTGTGCTTTTCTTATATATTTCATCATAAATTCCTTCATTTATTTCAATGAAGCCAGTTTACTACTGCGTTTATACGATTAAAATTAGCTGTTTTAGCACCAATCATTCTATTCAACAGAATGTTTATTGTAATTCTTCACATTGGTATCTTAGCTCTGCTAAAAATGCTCTGGCTGCAGGGCCTAAGCTGTCGCCATCTTTAAAGATTAAATGCAATTGCATAGAGCGCTTACTGTTATGTTGTAAAGGAAGTGCTTTCAGTTTGCCCTGTGCTAGTTCATTTTTTATAGAACTTGTAGGTAGCCACGCAAACCCTAAACCACTGCAGATCATATCAATAGAAGTGCGCAAGTGACTGACCGTCCAGCGCTGGTTAGCCCCTAACCAACCTGCATCACTTTTGCGATGCATACCCGAGTCGCGTACTACAATTTGACGATGACTTTTTAAATCCTCTGCGGTTAAATCTCTATCCAGTGAATGTAAAGTGTGATCGGGATTGGCAACAGCAATAAAGTCTATTTGGCAAAGTTGCTCACTAAAGCCTTCGGTTAGTGCCACCGGTGAAATAGCAATATCGACGTCTGCATTTTCAATCAGTTCACTTGCTCCACTCAGTACCGATTCCACCAGCTCAATTTGCAGCATTGGGTACTGGGCAGAAACAGTATCAAGCACTTTATATAACCTTGCTTGCGGGAACATTTCATCAACCGCAATTTTTAAGCTCCCTTCTGTACCTTGACCCAGGGTATGACCTACTATTTCCAACTTGGCGGCTTCATCAAGCAAAAAGTTGGCGCGCTTAAGCATTAACTTTCCCGCTTCGGTGAGCACCGTTTTTCGCCCTTCTATTTCAAATAATTTCACATCAAGCGAGCTTTCTATTTTACTCACCGCATTATGAATACTTGACTGACTTTTATGAATTCCTAGCGAGGCTTGATTAAAGCCACCAAATTGCACCACAGAGCGAAACATACGCCATTGCTCTAGTGTGACTCTAAGCATGATTACCTCTTATTACTGTAATTTGTATTTTTGTTGTTAATTCTGCAGGCTATCTTCAAACACCTTAGCTTGATAAAAACCACACCTAATCCATAAATTAGGTATGATTTTTATCATAATTTCAAATAATTAGCTTTTTCAACTCAATAGAGCCTGGCATTATTTAAGCGGAATAAACTCTTTATCATCACCTGGAATAGTTGGAAAGCGCCCATTTTCCCAATCGTCTTTCGCTTGCTCAATGCGCTCTTTGCTAAATGACACAAAGTTCCAATACAAAAAGGGTACTTTTTCAAATTTATCGCCACCTAACATGATAAAGCGGCCGTCACTGGCCAGCGTAATTTCGCTATCACCAGACTCTAATAAAATAAACTCATTAGTCCCGAAGGTTTCACCATTAACCGTTACTTCGCCACAAATGGTAAAGATTGCCGTTTCTTGTTCTGGGTGTGGGCGCTTTATAACACTGCCTTTGCTGGCAACCACATCAATATAAAACATCGGTGAATAGGTTTTAACCGGCGAACTTAAACCATACGCTTCGCCCACCACGAGTCGCATCATTACTCCTTCGTGAGTAATGTGCGGTAGTTGGCTTTTTTTCACATGATTAAACGACGGTTCAATTTCTGCCATCGCTTCTGGTAAGGCAACCCAGCACTGTAAACCGCTAATTGAATGTGGATTGGCACGTACTTCAAAGCTTTCACGCTCTGAATGAGTGATCCCCTTACCTGAGGTCATCCAGTTAACATCACCGGGGCGAATTTCTAAATTATTACCCAGTGAATCTCGATGTAAAATACTGCCATCAAACAGGTAAGTTAATGTTGATAAACCAATATGTGGATGCGGTCTGACATTTATACCTTGACCCGCAGGGAAATTATTAGGCCCCATTTGGTCAAAGAAAACAAAGGGACCGACCATACGTTTTTCTTGATGAGGTAAAACGCGTTTTACATTTAGTCCACCAATATCATGCTCTTTCGCTTTAAGCACTGTAGCCATAATAAACATCCTCTTAAGTTGCTTTATTAAAATAAACGTAAGTTTTTGTATTTTATATATAAACAGTTATCTACAATTGATAGTGTAATTTACTGTTAGTCAACATTATTTGTTCTTATTTAATTAATGAATGCTAACATTTAAGCCAGCAGCATTCTTTATTTCAGAATGTTAGCACTTCATTGCAATAACACAAACCAAACAGCTAATTTACATGGTGGTTTTTAATTCTTATTTTTAACTTAAAGCGTTCTTATTTTTAGATTAAGATGCGCCTACCTGTGAAATAATGTGTAGCATCAATTAGCCAATAATTTAGCCTATAAATCGCAGCTGAGAGTTGATTATATGCGGGTATTTCACGCATCAAACTGCCTGTATTTTGCACCAAAATATAACTTTAGGGTTCAAAATAGACCC
>NZ_JBFJHD010000218.1:0-4955 GCF_041613455.1 Pseudoalteromonas sp.
GCCACACACACAACACACAGACATAAATATTGATTGGTGCGTTGATGAAATAGCGTTATTACAAAAGCTGCAACACTATATTAATAGTAACGACCCCGATGTGATAGTGGGCTGGAATGTTATTGAATTTGATTTTACGGTACTAAACTCGCGCGCCGAGGCATTAGGCTTAACGCTTAACTTTGGCCGTGAGCAGCAAGCGTTAAGCATAAATGTAGGCCATTTTACCCGCTTAAGCCTACCGGGTCGCAGCGTCCTAGATGGTATTGATACCTTAAAAAATGCCACCTACCATTTCGATAACTATTCATTGGCGAATATTGCGCATAAAGTTCTCGGCGAGTCTAAATTAATTCAAGCGGATAACCGCTTAAGCGAAATTGTACGCCAGTTTAACCATGATAAATTAAGTCTTGCTGCGTATAACCGCCAAGATTGCTTATTAGTGTTAGGTATTTTTGCAAAATTAAAACTGTTTGACTTTGCCATCGTTAGAACGCAATTAACCGGGCTCGAGCTGGAGCGCATGGGCGGCTCAGTGGCGGCGTTTACTAATTTATATTTACCGCTATTACATCGTAGTGGCTATGTTGCCCCTAATCTGGGCGATCATGGATTATCATTTGAAAGCCCAGGTGGCTATGTTATGGAGTCAACGCCGGGGCTGTATAAAAATATATTGGTGCTGGATTTTAAAAGCTTATATCCCTCTATTATGCGCACCTTTTGTATTGATCCCCTCGGGCTTATTGAAGGCCTCAAGCAGCCTGAAGATGCCATCGCAGGGTTTAATCAGGCGTTATTTTCCCGCCAGCAGCACCACTTACCTAAGTTAATTAGCTACTTAACCGACACTCGCCAAAAAGCAAAAGACACGAATCAAGCCATGCTTTCTCAAGCAATTAAAATCATTATGAATAGCTTATATGGGGTGCTTGGCTCAAAAGGTTGTCGATTTTATGACCCCAGATTATCAAGTTCTATCACTCTTCGCGGCCATGAAATCATGCAAACCACGCGAAAATGGCTAGAAACGCTCGGTTATGAAGTTATTTATGGCGACACAGATTCAATTTTTGTACGCGTAAATGACAATCTATCCGCCGCTGATTGTAATAAAATCGGCAACGAACTGATGCAATTTATTAACAAGGCATGGTCGGATGAGGTTCAACAACGATTTTCGTTAACAAGTTATTTAGAAATAGAGTTTGAAACGCATTATAGTCCTTTCTTTATGCCCACGATTCGTGGCAAAAAAACCGGATCAAAAAAACGTTATGTAGGCCAAGTACTAAAACATGGCGCTAAGCAACTGGTTTTTAAGGGAATGGAAACAGTGCGCAGCGATTGGACCGAGTTTGCGCAACAGTTTCAAACCGAGCTATTTAACGCACTCTTTGACGAGAAATTTAACATATCGGAGTTAAATAATATTATTAAGCGCTATACAGACGATTTATATGCTGGGAAATTTGACCGCAAATTGGTTTATCGCAAACGTTTAGGGCAAAATTTAAATGATTATGTAAAAAACATTCCGCCACATGTACAAGCGGTGAAAAAGTTTAAAGCGAGTAACCCCGATTTTGAGGTAAAGCGCGGACAAGTCATAGAGTACGTATATGCACTTAATGGTGCAGAAATTTATAATGAAAACAACAAGCTTAACTATCCTCTTTATATCCAAAGACAGTTAGAACCTGTTGCGGAGATGATTTTAACCGCTTTAAATGCCTTACCGACCACCGCGCAAGCACGTTTATTTTAACATTTAATAATTGAAATGATTTTTAAAATAAAAATATTTTCCTATGCGGGCCCCCCTCATTAGCTACTAAAAACCACAATCCATTCAAAATTAAACAGTATTGTAACAATGTGCGCGTTGTTGTTTGCTGATATTAAGAGGCTTGCTATTTAGCTGGGTTGAATTGGTGTTTACTTTAAAAACAATGGCTTGCAATATTTTTTTGTTTTTTTGTAAATTTAGCCATTGCGTATTTAGTAGAGTTCTTACGGCTGTTGCCATTTTTCTCACATAACACATGCAATCAAGTCAACGGGTTGTTACAAAAGATGTTTAAGGTTAATTATTTGTTGACCTTTGGGCTCTCGAGGTATTAGTATTAGCTTCGTTATCGCTACTTGTTAAAGTTTATTTAACATTTAGTGTGAAGTAAAATATAAAAAAATAAAATAGTATTCTTGGGAGAATCAAATGTTAAATAATCAAGTTTCAAAAGCTGTTCGCTTAGCGATTGCTTTTGGTGCAGCTTCAACAGCTGTATTTTCAGCAAGCTCAATCGCTGCTGAAGAAGGCGCAGATGTAGTTGAAAAAATTGAAGTAACCGGTTCACGTATCAAACGTGTTGATATGGCTGGTGATTTACCAGTAACAGTTATCGACCGTGCTGCAATTGAGCTAAGTGGTGAAACATCTGTTGCTGATTTACTACGTAATACGACTTTTAACAGTCTGGGTTCGTTCCGTCCACAGTCTGGTAGTTCTGCTCAAGGTGCAACGACAGTAAGTCTTCGTGGTTTAGGCTCTGACCGCTCATTAGTGTTAGTTGATGGTCGTCGTTTACCTAAATCAACGCTTACAGGTTCAAGTCAAGATTTAAACTTTATCCCAATGGCCGCTGTTGAGCGTGTTGAGATTTTAACTGATGGTGCATCAGCTCTATACGGTTCAGATGCAATCGGTGGTGTAATTAACGTAATTTTACGTAAAGATTTTAATGGTGCAGAAGTAACTTTAGGTTCAGGTCGCATAGAGCACGACGGCGGTGACCGTGAAAATGGTTCTGTATTATTTGGTGCTTCTTCAGATAACGCTTCTGTACTAGCGGGTGCATCGTGGAGTGGTCGAGACATCGTTTACGCTCGCGACTTCCCTTGGTACAGCCCAGGTGGTTCTGTTTATTCAAACAACTTTACAACATTCTCTACTGATGAAGAAGGTAACAGATCAAGCAATTTTGATTTCTTCTCTCCTGAAGCAACATGTGAAGGTGTAGGCAACGAGAACTTTTATCGTATTGGAGCTCGTTGTGGTTTTAATTTCGCAGCTGTTTCTGCTGATGAAGCGTCAATTAAAAACCGCTCTGCGTTCGTTAAAGCTACATATGAAATTAATGATAACTGGAGCATTTACACTAACATCAACATTGCGCAAACTAAATCATTTGGTCGTTATGCGCCTGGTTTAGACACAACTGCTTTTGATAGTTCAATGTCTACAGTTTTTGTTGGTGAAGATAGCCCGAACAACCCAACTAATCCAAATAGCCCAATTTATGACCCATCTTTAGAGATGGAGCAACAAGGCTTAGATTTTTGGCACCGTTTTGCTGCACTAGGTAACCGTGATAACAACCTTTCTTCAGAACTTAAAGATCTTAGCTTTGGTACATCTGGCTTTATTGGTAATGTTTCGGTAGAAGCGGGTGCTCGTAAGACAATCAATGAAAGCCACAACGTTGGTAGTGGTTACATCTTACGTAGCATTGCACGTCAATACATTAATGACGGCACTTACATGCTTAACGACCCATTTGGTGCGTCAAAAGAAGTTAGAGGTGCGATGACAGTAACAACGTCACGTACTGGTAAATTTAACCAAGAAGAGTTTTACGCTAACGCAGCATTTGATGTTATGGAAACAGATGCAGGCGCAATCCAAGCGTTTGTTGGTTTTGAATACCGTACTGAAGATTATGCTGATAAATACGATTCACTATCAGAAGCAGGCCAAGTAGGTGGTTCTTCAGGTAGCAGTGCTGGCGGTAGCCGTTCAGTTCGTGGTTTATTCTTTGAAGCGTTAGTGCCAGTTTCTGAACAGTTCGAACTTAACTTTGCAGGTCGTTACGATGATTACTCTGATTATGGTTCAGATTTCTCACCAAAAGTATCGGCACGCTACAACCCAATTGATGATTTAGTTCTTCGTGCATCATGGGGTAAAGGCTTCCGTGCACCGTCATTACCAGATTTAACGCAGCAACCTGCTGAGTCTGCTGATTCTGTATCGGATGAAGCAACTTGTTTAGCGATAGGTGAGGCTGCAGATTGTTCTTCACAAATCAATGCGCTAGTAATTGCAAACCCTGGTTTACAATCTGAGCAATCAGACCAGTACTCACTAGGTGCTGTATACCAAGCAACGGATGCGATTTCTTTCGAAATAGATTACTACAACATTGAAATCACTAACAGAATTCGTGCTTTCGGTGCGCAAGCCATCATTGATGCACGTCTTCGTGGTGACTCAGTGCCTGACGCGTTCACTGTAACTCGTTCTCCAAATGGCGCAATTACACAATTAGTACGTGGTTTTGGTAACGACGGTAGCTTAGAAACTTCAGGTATCGATTTCAAAGCTAATTCATTATTTGATTTCGGTGATGCAGGCTCGCTTAGAACTAATTTAAATGTTTCACACATTATAGATTACAGCACTGATGGCGGTCGTAACTTTGTGAATGACCCTGGTGTACCACAAATGCGTGTAAACCTTTCAAACGTATATTCGTTTGCTGATTTTGACTTTACTTGGAACCTAAGCTTAATTGATAGCCAGTGTGAAGACATTACAGCTGATGGTGCTTGTGAAGGTCATATCCCTTCTTGGGTAACCCATGACTTACAAGTTGCGTATAATACTCCTTGGAATGGTAAAGTGAGCTTTGGTGCACAAAATGCATTCGGCAAGCAACCACCATTGTTTGCATCAGGTGGTCGTGATTATAACTTTGACTTATACTCAGGCTTCGGACGTACAATGTACTTAAACTTTAAACAATCTTTCTAAGTTTATTTATAAAGTAAATAAAAGAGTGGCTTATAGCCGCTCTTTTTTTTGGAGAAAAATAATGCACTGGGATCATTACTGGGATTCAACAAACAGGTTATCAAGCTTTGGCGATGCAGAAACAGAGCTGGGATACCCC
>NZ_JBFJHD010000219.1:0-4898 GCF_041613455.1 Pseudoalteromonas sp.
ACAGGCTGGCGGCGAAAAATACCGTTATATCGCCGCACTCAACGACCGCGACGACCATATAGCAGCCATGTTCGACGTGTTAAAGCCAATGTTGTAAAGGCAGCAAAGAGCAGGTTTTAGGTTTTAGGTTTTAGGTTTCAGGTTTCAGGTTTTAGGTGTCAGTTAGACATTAGCCAAGCGTGAAGTTTAGGTTATGCCGTAGGTTAGGTTTTACACCTCGCTTGTTCAATTAATAAAAAACAGCTTTACCACCAAGGAAACTGAGCTCACAGAGGTAGTAATTTTGTGGTTTATTGTAGTGAATCAGTTTTAGTTTTTTCCTAGAACCTAGAACCTAATAACTAAACACGCTTGTTACCCTTTACGGGTGATCAATAACGTGACTATACCGGCGACAATTCCCCAGCAGGCGGAGCCTATTGACCAAATTGTTAAATCTGATGCGGTGACTAAAAACGTGATAATGGCGGCTTCTGTGTAGTGGCCGCTGTGCAGCGCTTGTTGCAAGCTCGACGCAATAGTGCCAAATAAGGCAATGCCTGCTAGCGCTAAAATAAGTGCCTGCGGTAAGCTGGCAACTAACGACACTAAGCTTGCAGCGCACAGCGCCATAATAATATAAAAACAGCCTCCGGCAATACTTGCCCAGTAGCGTTTACTTGGGTTTTTATCAACCTCTTCACTCATACAAATCGCCGCGGTAATGGCAGCTAAGTTAATCGAGTAAGTACCAAATGGGGCTGTTATTAAATTAATTAACCCCGTCACATTTAACGACGCAGAAATAGGCGCTTTATAATTGTGTGCTTTTAATACCGCAATACCAGGTAGGTTTTGTGAGGTCATGGTTACAATATACAACGGGATACTAATACTAATAAACGCCTGTAAACTAAAGCTCGGCGCGGTATAAGTAAAGCTACTGGTTTGCCATTGCACATTACTGATATCAAAATGGCCCATCTGCCAAGCTAGGCACACACCAGTGACTAACACCGTCAGCATAGTGAAACGGGCAAAGTAGCGTTTTCCCACAAAGTAAACCGCCACCATTACGCCTATCATTAACGGCAGTTCATTCATAAAGCTAAACACATCGATGCCAAAATGCACCAATACCCCTGCCAACATCGCACAGGCTAACTCACTGGGAATACGGTTCATTATTTTTTCAAACCAGCCTGTCACGCCCGACAAAAACACCAATAATGCCGCCAACATAAAGGCCCCCACGGCTTGATTAAGGGTATAGCCTGCTGTGCTGGAGATAAGTAATGCAGCCCCTGGGGTAGACCACGCGATGAGTATCGGCACTTTATAGTAATAGGATAAACCAATAGAAGTCGTGCCCATTACTAAACCCAACATTAACACCCAGCTAGCAACCAGTTCTGGCGTCCCGCCTAACACAATCACCACTTGATATATCAAGGCAATCGAGCTGGTAAAACCTATGATCACCGCCACAAGCCCCGCTATTGTACGGTTTAGTAATTGCTCCATTTTTGCCATATCCTCTTGTTATTATTGTTTTTTAACATACATGGTGATTAATTGCTTGGCAATTAGTGGGAGCTGCCATTTACATGAAAAAAGCTCACCTAGCTCTTTGTTACACATAAAAAAGCGGCCTAACTGCCGCTAATTTAACTAATAAACTTTGCAGTTAATGC
The DNA here is from genome assembly GCF_041613455.1 of Pseudoalteromonas sp. GTDB lineage: Bacteria > Pseudomonadota > Gammaproteobacteria > Enterobacterales > Alteromonadaceae > Pseudoalteromonas. Next base: position 1,674 of record NZ_JBFJHD010000219.1, read on the forward strand.
ACAATCACCTTTTGCTTAATCGCGGGCATTAAACTTTTTCCGTCACTGTCTGTTTTGCTAAGTAACCTTAAGCCCATCACTTTAGCCAGTACTGGGTATATATCTAAGCTATTTATCTGTTCAAGCTGCATGCCGCTTTTAAATGCTGGCCCTATCGCCACAAAGGTCGCCGCCATATCATCGCTATAGGCATAACCATGCATGCCTATTGCACCTGCTGCTGTTGAATCAGCGAAAATGGCTGGAACCGTGGTTTGCAGTACAATATCACCTACCCGGGTGCCTGTATTATAATGATACCCTGCTAATTGCTCATCAGTTAACACCGTATAACGCCCTTTTGCCGCCTGCTGTAAACGCGTTTTATAGCCGGTAATATCAGCGTTTTTCGCCTCCGGTTTGCTATAAATAAGTAACCGCGGCCCTGTATTTACCACTAAAAAATTATCATCTTTAGGTAAGCTACTGGTTAATATACGTTGTGTAGGGTCTAACTTTGCCATGCCATGATCCGACACTATCACTAAGTTTACTGCTTGCTCTAATTTACTTAAGCGCGTTTGTAACTGCCCCATTAACGCATCAAGTTGCTTAACAGCATCGCGAGTTTGCTGCGCATCTGGGCCATATTTATGCCCCATAGTGTCTACCAATGAAAAGTAGCTGGCTACAAAACGCGGGCGCTGCGCCTTAGGTAAACTTAACCACTGCACTATTTGATCAACCCGTTGTTGATAGTCACCCTGTTGCGAATAATGATAGTAATAATCTGGTGTCATGCCATTAAAACGCGCATCCGACTCCGGCCAAAAATACACCGCCGATTTTAGTCCCTGCATTTTGGCTAAGTTCCACAGCGGTGTGCCGCTCAGCCAAGTACTGTCGTGTTGCCCTTTCCCCATGCTATAGCAAGCATTATTACGCGCCTTATCACAAAACTTATTATCAACAATGCCATGATTAACCGGCAATAAACCAGTAATAATAGAAAGATGGTTAGGGAACGTTTTCGTAGGGTAAACTGGGATTAACTTTTGCCCTCTAACTCCTTGCTCGCTCATGGCTTTTAAATGCGGCGCACCGTGTTTTTCTATGTAATCCCAACGCATACCATCGATGGAGATGAGCACTACGGTTTGATCTTTGGCCGCAAACGCATTATTCATCCCGAATAAAAGACACCAAAGCATGCCCTTCACAATCCACTGTTTCATTTAAATACCCTGTTTAACATAACGTTTATTTGTAACCTAGGTGCTAGGTGCTAGGTTCTAGGTTTTAGGTATGAGGCTCTAAGTATTAGCTTATTAGTTCCGCCTGATCGCTGCTCTTTCGCACCGCACTTGGCTAATGTCTACCTGACACCTGATACCTGACACCTGACACCTGACACCTGAAACCTAACACCTGAAACCTGACACCTGATACCTGATACCTGAAACCTGAAACCTGACACCTAACATCTGAAACCTAAAATCTGCTATTTCAATTTGATTTTAAAGCAATATATTAATTTAAGATACAAACTGCTAGATTAATAATAAACCACCACGATGCGCGCCATCTTTGGCCATCATCAACTTATAACAGGATAAAGATGATGATCGACTTTAGTAAAAAAATAACCCCTGCGCGCATGTTTCGCAGCACTGCAAACTTGCAAACGGCACTTGAAAGCGATCGCGGCCGCATCATCAATAGCGCTGCTATTCGCAGGCTACAACAAAAAACCCAAGTGTTTCCGCTGGAGCGTAACGCCGCTGTGCGCTCGCGCCTCACCCACTCATTAGAAGTACAACAAGTGGGGCGTTTTATCGTGCAGCGTATTTTTGCCAACTTAAGTTATCAGCAGCAAACCGATTACGGCCTAAATAACCTTGAACGCCCGCTTGAAAGCCTAGTAGAAATGGCCTGCCTAATGCACGATATAGGCAACCCTCCCTTTGGGCACTTTGGTGAAGCCGCAATTAACCATTGGTTTAGAGCGCATATGGCCAGTATTACTCCAGCGCGCTGCAAACAAGCACATTCCGGAATTGGCGTTATTTTTAAAAGCTTAGCCCACGACATTTGCCAGTTTGAAGGCAATGCCCAAGGCATACGCATTATTCATTCGCTGCAAGCACTTAATTTAACCTATTGCCAAAGCGCCAGTATTTTAAAATATACCCGCCCCGCCGGGCTCGACAGTAAAGACATTCCCGCCAATAAAAACTACTTAATGAAAAAAGTGGGGTATTACTACAGCGAAAAAGCCTTTATTGAGGCACTCCAAACGGAGCTTGATATGCAGCCGTATTGTCGCCACCCAGCAAGTTACATTATGGAAGCGGCCGACGACATATCGTATTGCTTGGCCGACATAGAAGACGCAGTCGAAAAAGGCATAATAACGGTTGAACTGCTGTGCACTAAACTGAAAAGTCATTATACCAAGGCGTTAATCAACCTCACTATTGATGACAGCCAACAGCACGACTTTGTCGCGAAAGCCCTAGACTATGCGCTCGAACGCGCAGAGGCCCAAGCGTTTAACTTTAATAGCGAGTTTTTTATCTATTTACGCGTCGCACTGCTGCATCCTTTAGTAAACCATGCTGCAAAACGCTTTATAAAACATATAGAGCCTATTTATCATGGCGACTTTAACCAAGCGCTACTTGAAGATAGTAGCCACTTGCACGCATTAACTATTGCTTTAAAGCAGGTGGCGCTTAACTATGTATTTTCGCACCACGAAGTAGAAAAACTTGAGCTGCAAGGCTATCGCATTATTAACGGCCTGCTTGATTGCTACAAACCGCTGTTACAACTGAGTAGCGATGACTTTAAGCGCGCACTCAATGGCGACAGTCGGCTGCTGATTGAATCACGTTTAGTAAAAAAGCTGTCGAAAAAGCACTTAAGTAGCTACCAACATGCCATAGACGCCATGCAAGAAGAGCCCGATCACTTTAGCGCCTATGAGTTTTATTATCGCTGTCGACTCATTCAAGATTATATTAGTGGCATGACCGACCAATTTGCCTACGACGAATATCGCAATCTTATGGTCATCGATTAGCCCCTAGATATATTTCAACTTTACGCTTAAAATCAATACTATTAATACTTTGGCGCTACTGGATTTTATGATTAAATTACTCACTCGTCTCAGCTTGTGCATTGCGCTGTGTTACAGCTTTAATAGCTCGGCTTACAACGAAGCTATGTGCATTCTGATCA
>NZ_JBFJHD010000220.1:0-4894 GCF_041613455.1 Pseudoalteromonas sp.
AGATGAAATGAGTAAAGACACGATACTTTTTGACATTAATGAAACGGTATTAGATTTAACCACGCTCAGTGCAGAGTTTAAGCAGGTGTTTGGCAGTGAACATGCCTTGCCGCTGTGGTTTAGCGAGTTATTACATACGTCAACAGTGTGTATTAGCAGTGGCTTGCAGACGAACTTTGCTGCGTTGGCTGAGGCGATGCTCGACAATATAGCCGTGCGTTATGCGGTGGTGTTGTCTGCAACGAAGAAAGCCCAGTTATTGGCAAACTTTGCAAAGCTTGCGGCCCATGCGGATATAAAACCGGCATTGAGCCGGTTGCGCGCGGCGGGGTTTAAAACAGTGGCATTTTCTAATTCATCGACACAACTGTTAACCTCACAGTTAGAAAATGCAGGGATAATTGATTATTTTGATACGGTTATTTCTGTAGAGCAAACCGGCAGTTTTAAACCCGATCCGCAAGTATACAAATTTGCGGCCTCAACACTTGAACAGCCCGTTACTAGCTTACGATTAGTTGCCGCCCACGATTGGGATACACACGGGGCGTTATCGGCGGGGCTCAAGGCTGCCTTTATCGATAGAAAAGGGCTGCCTTATCATCCACTGTATCGCCAAGTTGATATTTATGCGACCAGCATGGATGCTATTGTGGAGCAAATTATTCAACAATAATTAATAGCCATAAAAAAACCGCTGCTCAGCAGCGGTTTTTATTGGTTAATATAAATTACATGACTCGCATGCCCGGCTCTGAGCCATCATCAGGGTTAAGAATATAAATTTCTTTACCACCTGGACCTGCTGCTAATACCATACCCTCTGACATACCAAAGCGCATTTTACGTGGTTTAAGGTTAGCTACCATTACGGTGAGTTTACCTTCGATATCTTCAGGTGCGTAAGCCGATTTTATACCGGCAAACACTTGGCGGGTTTCGCCACCTAAATCAAGGGTGAGTTTAAGTAGTTTATCGGCACCTTCTACATGCTCTGCTTTAGCAATTTTAGCCACACGTAAGTCTACTTTTGCAAAGTCATCAAATTCAATTTCTGCGCTAATAGGCTCTTTTGCCAGCGGGCTATTTGGATCAATTGTTACTTTTGAGCTTAGGCTCTCCTTTGATTCATCAACCATTTTATTTACTTTGTCCATTTCTACACGTTGCATTAACGGTTTAAATTTATTGATTGGGTGGCTTACTAATGCCTGTTGTACGCCATTCCATGATAGCTCATCATTTAAAAAGGCTTCTACATTGGCTGCCATGCCCGGCAATACCGGTTTTAAATATGTAATTAATACGCGGAATAAGTTAAGCCCCAGTGAGCATACTTCATGTGCTTGTTGTTGCTTGGTTTCGTCTTTAATTAACACCCAAGGAGCTTGGGTATCAATAAATTGGTTAGCTTTATCGGCCAGCGCCATTATTTCGCGAATAGCGCGGCTGAATTCGCGGTTTTCAAAGTGCTGTGCAATATTCGGTGCGGCAGCTTGAAACTCGGCAAGTAATTCAGGCTGCATGACGCTGTCGCTTAGCTTGCCGTCAAACTTTTTAGTAATAAAGCCGGCACAACGGCTGGCTATATTGACCACTTTACCAACTAAATCTGAGTTTACACGCTGTGCAAAGTCTTCTAAATTTAAGTCTAGATCGGTAATGCCGCCGCTAAGTTTAGCCGCGTAGTAATAACGTAAGTATTCAGGATCTAGGTTATCTAAATAGGTACGCGCTTTAATAAACGTGCCTTTTGATTTAGACATTTTTTCACCGTTAACGGTAACAAAACCATGGGCAAACACGTTGGTTGGCTTTCTAAAGTTAGCGCCTTCTAACATGGCTGGCCAAAACAGGCTGTGGAAATAAATAATGTCTTTACCAATAAAGTGATACAGCTCGGCAGTTGAGTCTTCTGCCCAAAATGCGTCAAAGTCGATGCCTTGTTTGTCACACAGGTTTTTAAAGCTGGCCATATAACCAATTGGCGCATCAAGCCATACATAAAAGTATTTGCCTGGAGCGTTAGGAATTTCAAAACCAAAGTACGGCGCATCGCGGCTAATATCCCACTGCTGCAAGCCATCGGTAAACCACTCATCGAGTTTGTTCGCCATTTCTTGTTGAATGGTGCCCGAGTGGAGCCATTCTTTTAACATGCCTTCAAATGCTGGTAGGTCAAAAAAGTAATGCTCAGAGTCTTTTAAAATAGGCTCGGCACCCGACATTGCAGAGCGCGGATTAATAAGCTCTGTCGGGCTGTAAGTTGCGCCACATGCATCACAGTTGTCGCCATTTTGATTTTCAGAGTTACACGTAGGGCAGGTACCTGTTACAAATCGGTCGGGTAAAAATATGCCTTTTTCAGGGTCAAATAACTGCGAGATAGTGTGCTTTTTAATATGCCCAGCGTCGTTGAGACGATTATAAATCAGCTCGCTGAGTTGTTTGTTTTCGTCGCTGTGGGTACTGTGATAATTATCAAATTTAATATTAAAATCAGCAAAGTCACGCTGGCGCTCAATACTTACCTTTTTGACCATTTCTTCCGGCGTGATCCCTTGCTTTTGTGCATTAAGCATAATAGGGGTGCCGTGCGCATCGTCGGCGCAAACATAATAGGCTTCATGCCCTTGGAGTTTTTGAAAACGTGACCAAATATCAGTTTGAATATACTCCAATAAATGGCCTAAGTGAGTTGGGCCATTGGCATAAGGTAATGCGCTGGTAATTAGGATCTTTCGCTGCGTCATAATCATTCCGAATTGTCGGTTCCTCGCAAGGAACAAAGATAAATCATAATATAATCGACAAGCAAGGCGATAACTGCGCGCTGCTCATTGATTTTTACTAATTGACTGGTGTTAATGCCCTGAATGTTACATAATTCCGAGGCACTTTTCATCAAAGAAACGTTATTTAATTACTATGTTTGGACTGTCGAAACTATTCTCCTCTAAATCGGTGGATAAACAACCGATTATTACCGCGTTAGCGGCATATCGAAGTGCGGCGTTTGCGGTGGGCATTGATGAAAGCTTCATTACAGATATTAGCCAAAACGACGATAAGTCACTGCATATTACCCTGACACTGCCATTTGCGGCGCAATCAGAAATGCCACAGCTTGCAGAGTTTATCAGTGATGCATTATCGCTTGCTGTGAGTGTCTCGGCCACTGTTGAACTAAAAGAAACCGCAAAATTTAAAGCCATAAAACACATTGTGCTTATTGCCTCGGGTAAAGGGGGCGTAGGAAAATCCACCACGGCTGTTAATTTAGCCGCAGCGCTGCAATGTGAAGGGGCTAAAGTGGGTATTTTAGACGCGGATATTTATGGCCCGTCTATTCCGATGTTATTAGGCTTAGTGGATGCAAAACCGAGCAGTCACGACAACAAACAGCTGTTGCCGTTTGATGCCAATGGGCTCAAAGCCCAGTCGATCGGTTTTTTAGTCCCCAGCGATGATGCCACGGTTTGGCGCGGCCCAATGGCGTCGGGGGCATTAAGCCAATTGTTAAATGAAACTGACTGGGGGGAGCTTGATTATTTAATTGTCGATATGCCGCCAGGTACCGGCGATATTCAGCTCACCATGAGCCAAAAAGTGCCGGCCAGTGGCACGGTGATTGTCACCACGCCGCAAGATTTAGCGTTAGCCGATGCGCAAAAAGGCATTGCCATGTTTAATAAAGTGAACGTGCCAGTGCTGGGGTTAATCGAAAATATGAGCCATTACATTTGTAGCCATTGTGGTGAGGCTAATCATGTTTTTGGCAAAGACGGCGCACAAAAGTTGGCACACCGCCATGGCGTGCCGGTGCTGTCGCATATTCCGTTGGCCATCGATATTCGCGAATATTCAGAGCAAGGCAAAGTTATTGCCAGTGATCATAGCGCCGCAATCAGTAACACCTACAGCGCAGCTGCAAGGCTGATAGCCAGCACGCTTTACTATCAACAGCATCATAATTCAGTAGAAATTGTGATTACGGATGATTAATACACAATGAGACTTTCAGATACACATATTAAAGAATACCTAAACGATGGCCGTATTGTTATTGAGCCTGCCCCCACGGATGAAATGATTTCGGGGGTGACTGCCGACTTACGTTTAGGCAATAAATTTAGAACCTTCCACGCCCATACCGCGGCGTTTGTCGATTTAAGTGGTCCTAAAGATCAATTAAATAAAGCCTTAGACTCAATTATGAGCGACGAAATTGAACTGAATGAAGGTGAGGCGTTCTTTTTACACCCAGGCGAACTAGCCTTGGCTATTACCCACGAAAAAGTAACGCTGCCGGCAGATATTGTTGGCTGGTTAGATGGACGTTCATCATTGGCACGGTTAGGGCTAATGGTGCATGTTACCGCGCACCGTATTGATCCCGGGTGGAGTGGTAATATCGTACTGGAGTTTTACAACTCGGGTAAGTTGCCATTAGCACTGCGCCCGATGATGAAAATAGGCGCGATGAGCTTTGAAACACTCACCGGCCCATGCGAAAACCCCTATAACACCCGTAAAGATGCTAAATACAAAGATCAAAGCAGTGCGGTGGCCAGTCGAATCAGCGACGATAATTAAAACCAAGCAGCAGGTTAATATTGGCCGCTTAGCTCGCTTTATGCAGCGCATAACCCAGTAATGCAAAGTAGTGGTTAAGCGCTGTATTTAGCTGATTGACATGCTGATTGCTTGGGTAGATTAACTGATTACTATTAAGCCCACTGACTAAAAAGCTATTTTTTATCTGCGGGTGGCTGGCAATACAGGCTTCAAAACACCGTGCTGCTAACTCCTCTGGTAAACTCATGTAATGCAGCTTGTGGGCTTTATCAAATGCAATACAGCGTTCTACAAAGGAGTTTGCCGTTAAGCCCTG
>NZ_JBFJHD010000221.1:0-4878 GCF_041613455.1 Pseudoalteromonas sp.
ATTGATTACAGAGCTTTCTAACACAGGCTAAATACTCTGGGTGATAAAAGTTCATGCCCCCTGCATTTTGTACAATCGGCTCTATAATAAACGCGGCAACATGCTGGTGGTGCGCTTTAAAATATGCTTCAAGTTCAGCGGCTTCAGCTTGATTAAACGCTTCATTAAACTGGCTTTGCGGTGCCGGTACAAAAATGTGCTCAGGTAAAAAGCCACTGTATAAACTGTGCATTGAGTTAACCGGATCGCATACGCTCATGGCAGCAAAGGTATCACCGTGGTAGCCCTTATAGGGGGTCATTAATTTTTGTTTATTGCTAATGCCTTGGCTTAACCAATATTGTAGCGCCATTTTAATCGCGACTTCGACACTGACCGAGCCGCTGTCGGCTAAAAATACCTTTTGTAAATTAGCAGGGGTGATCTCCACCAGCCGTTTGCATAGCTCAACCGCAGGTTTATGGGTAATGCCGCCAAACATAATGTGGCTCATAGTGTTGATTTGCGCAACCATGGCGTTATTCAATTGCGGATGGTTGTAACCATGAATAGCACTCCACCACGATGCCATCCCATCGATGAGTTGCTCGCCGCTTTCTAGGTGAATTATATTATGTTTGGCGTGAGTAACGGGGTAAACCGGGATTGGTTGTGTCATTGATGTATAAGGGTGCCAGACATGTAGACGATCAAAATCTAGGTCAATTGATTGCTTTTTAATCATATGTAAACTTATGCTAAGTGGGTTTCGTTGACAATGGTACTTCAAGACGTAGACTAAACCAACATCACCGTTACTAAAAAAATAAAGAGAAAAAGTTATGCACCAAGCACCTGTTCGTCACGACTGGACCCACAGCGAAGTTAAAGCGTTATTTGAAATGCCATTTAACGATTTATTATTTAAAGCCGCGTCGGTTCACCGTGCTAATTTTAATCCTAACGAAGTGCAAATATCTACCTTGTTATCTATTAAAACAGGCGCTTGCCCTGAAGATTGTAAATATTGCCCGCAGTCAGGTCATTATAAAACCGATTTAGAGCGCGAACGTTTACTTGAAGTTGAAAAAGTGGTTGAGCAAGCGCGTTTAGCCAAACAAAAAGGCGCCACGCGCTTTTGCATGGGGGCCGCTTGGTCAGATCCGAAAGATCGTGATATGCCGTATATCGCACAAATGGTAAAAGAGGTAAAACAACTCGGCCTTGAAACCTGTATGACCTTAGGCATGCTCGATAATCAAAAAGCCCACGCACTCAAAGACGCAGGGCTAGACTACTACAACCATAACCTAGACACTTCACCTGAATACTACGAGCAAATAATTTCTACCCGTACCTTTCAAGACCGCTTAGATACCATAGGTAATGTGCGTGATGCTGGCATGAAAGTGTGCTCGGGGGGGATTGTCGGCATGGGGGAGCAAGCCGCTGATCGTTATGGCTTACTTATGCAACTGGCTAATTTAGAGCAACAACCCGAAAGTGTACCGATCAATATGCTAGTGAAAGTTAAAGGCACGCCGCTGGAAAATGTTGATGATTTAGATCAGTTTGAGTTTATTCGTACCATTGCTACTGCGCGTATTATGATGCCCCACAGTTATGTACGTTTATCGGCGGGACGCACTGCCATGAACGAGCAAATGCAGGCAATGTGCTTCTTTGCTGGTGCAAACTCAATATTTTATGGCGATAAACTGCTTACCACCGAAAACCCAGAAGCCGATGCCGATATGCAATTAATTAAAAAGTTAGGTATGAACCCCGAAACGCGCCACGACTATTCAGATGAAGCCTATGAAGCATCGCTGTCATCAAAAGTGGCCGATCAAGCCAGCGCTGAATTGTTTTACGAAGCGTAAGCGACACGGCGCATTCGGTTATAATTGCATAGGTAGTTAATTGATATATGTCATTTGATTTTATAAATACTCATTTACACGCGCGTCAGCAGCAGGCATTGCTACGCACGCGCCATTGCGTAGAGCATGCCACAGCGCACGAGATCACGGTAGCGGGTAAATGTTACCTAAACTTTGCCAGTAACGATTACTTAGGCTTAGGTGAAACTAGTATTACCGCTAATCAATTAGCGCCGTTAGGCAGCCATAGTTCGGCATTGGTTACTGGGTATCATTGGCAGCAACAACAGTTAGAGCAAAGCTTATGTGAACAGTTAGGCTATCAAGCGGCGATGTTATTTAGCGCCGGCTTTAGTGCTAATAGCAGTGTGATAAAAGCATTGTTTCAAGATCAAAGTGTGGCGCAGCACAGTGCTATTTTTCAAGATAAGCTCAACCATGCCAGCCTAATAGACGGCGCGCTGCATGCAAACGCGGCATTAGTGCGCTTTAAGCATAACGATATGAACCATTTGCGCTCGCGGCTCGAAAAATCCAACGCCCAGCATAAGCTGATTATAAGCGAAGGGGTGTTTTCTATGGATGGCGATCAAGCCCCGCTGGCTGAGTTACTCAGCCTTGCTAAACAGCATAATGCGTGGCTGATGATAGATGATGCCCACGGCTTTGGCGTATTAGGTAACAGCGGTTTGGGCAGTTGTGAGGCACTTACGGCAGAGCAACGTCCCGATATTTTAGTGATCACTTTTGGTAAAGCGGTGGCAAGCAGTGGCGCCTGCGTGTTAGGTTCACAGGCGTTTATAGACTATATGCTGCAATTTAATCGCGATTATATCTATTCAACGGCGATGTCGCCGCTCATTGCGAGTTTAACGCTTGCGCGGATCAAAGCGATTCAGCACGCAGACGATAAACGCGCCAAACTCAATGCCAATATTGCCTTATTTAAACAACTTGCAAGCACGCATAACCTCGCGATAATGCCCTCGAATACGCCAATCCAACCCATAGTATTGGGCTGCGCCGAGCAAACCTTACACGTCAGTGAGCAACTTAAACAACAGGGTATTTGGCTTACAGCCATACGCCCGCCAACCGTGGCGCACAATACCGCGCGGTTACGTATTACTTTAACTACAGCGCATACCCCAAGTGATATCAATTACTTAGTAAGTAGCTTAGTGGGGGCGTTAAAATGACAGCCCAAGCTAAATTAACCACAAATTTAAACCTTGCTAACCCGATGCCGCTACTAGGGGTAATAACCAAAGCAGCTGTGAGCCGCCAAGGGGAGCCGCCACAGCAACCATCTAAACACAAGGCGCCAACCAATCAGCTGAAAAAGAGCGCGGCCAGTAAGTTTTCAAAAGCGGCCACAGTCTATAACCAGCATGCAAATGTGCAAAAACACGCCGCTGACGACTTAGTTAAGTTAATCGTGGCCAATAAAGCGATTAACGCCGCAGTTGCCAATCCGGTATGTGTTGACTTAGGGGCAGGGCCTTTAGTGAATACTCCTACCTTAACGCAATTATTTAGTAAGGTACTGGCCATCGACTTAAGCTTAACCATGTTACAAAGTAGCGCCTGCAATACACCGCGTATGTGCGCCGATATGGATAAGCTACCATTGCAAGCCAATAGTGTTGATGTGGTGTTTAGTAACTTTGCGGTGCAATGGTCGGCTGATTTAGCCGCGTTGTTCGCGTCGTTACACCAGGTACTAAAGCCAGGCGGGCAGGCTTATATTAGCTGTGTGGCTGAAGGCTCGCTTGCTGAAATAAAAACCGCTTTTAGTGCTCTTGATTCCCACAGCCATATTAATCGTTTTAATAGTGAACAACATATAAACCAATCGGTCAAAAAGGCGGGGTTTAGCATTAACAGCACCATTAAAAAGCGCTATGTGGATGAATTTGCAACCCCCCTTGCGGCTATTCGCTCAATTAAAGCGATTGGCGCTACTGCGCAAAATACCGCTAATACTCGCCGAGGGTTATTAACCAAACACGCCTTACAACGTGTATGCCATGCTTATCCGCTAAAAAACAATAGAGCACAGGTGTCGTATCACGTTATATTACTTGCATTAACTAAACGCCAATAAAGCGATACTTATTAATTATGAAAGAATTTTTTATTACCGGCACCGACACCGACGCCGGCAAAACGCACGTTACCAGTTTACTGCTTAAGCTACTGGCGCAGCATAAAAAAAACGCGATAGGGTTTAAACCATTAGCATCGGGTTGCGACATGGCGTTTGAGCAATTAGTGAATAGTGATGCGCTTACATTAATGGAAAGCGCCAGCGTAAGTGCCAAATACGATGTGGTTAATCCATTTGCCTTTGCACCGGCCATTGCGCCGCACATTGCCGCCGAGCAAGCAGGCGTAACGATTACTCTGGATAAACTAAACAGCGCGTATAACGTAGTAAAGCAACAAGGCGCCGACTATATACTTACAGAAGGCGCGGGGGGCTGGGCACTACCGATTAATAATGCAGACTATTTATACGACTGGGTTAAAGCGCAGCAGCTACCGGTAATATTGGTAGTAGGAATGAAATTAGGCTGTATAAATCATGCCTTACTCACAGCGGCACATATGCAAAGTTTGGGGGTAAATTGTGTGGGGTGGATTGCAAATCAAGTCGACCCGCACATGGACGAATACCAAGCCAACCTAGATTCGCTTAAAGCGCGCTTGCCGTATCCTATACTGGCGATTAGTCCTTATAGTGAGCAAACGCCTAAATTACAAATTTATAAAACGCTACTTGAAAATTTCGCGTTAAACACTTAAATAACGCTTGTTTTACGACATAGTTTGTCACAGAATAGTGCCGACGGTGTGACATACTGTGTCATAGCGTAATGATCACTTTCAGTAGATTTAATGCCAAACGGCCAGTCTCTTAGTGATCAATTCAATTTTTGTGAGGACAAGTATGAAACGTGTTTTTTTATTTTTATTAACTAACCTAGCAGTAATGCTGGTGTTAGGTGTGGTG
>NZ_JBFJHD010000222.1:0-4832 GCF_041613455.1 Pseudoalteromonas sp.
GTGGTCCCATATGTGCCATTTCCGGACGTTCGTAACGCCGCATTCAGCGCAGCGAGTCCGATGCAATGCTTTGTTATGAGATCATGCTGCCACAAGTTCATAATTCGCCCCTATTTTCCTAATAATCTCAAGCCCTTTGGGTAAAAGCATGCCACTTCTATCTGACAAGGCATGACTCGAAAGTCCTGTTATTGCACCGCCATTAATAATATTTTTTGACACAAGTTCATTAAACTTTTTGACTAATGATTCATCATCATCATTGACGACACTACTAGGGGTTATATGTCGCGTTGCTTCCTTTAAAATCTGATAACGACCAGGAGTTATTCCGTAATCTTGAACCATTAAATTACAATGTTCTTCTTCACAAACTCCAGCATTAGGAACCAAGTCGAAATGATCAATGCCAAATATTTTTCCATTACATCGGGCGTACACAACGGCGTTAATCAAAAGGTCGATCCAACCGTAGTCAAGGACCATCGTATTGCCGCAACCAATTGATACGTTCACAGCACCATTACCAACTTTTAGATTTTGATCTGCACTTGGAGCAACAAATTCAATATCTTCTGGTAGCTCGCCTTCATGCACCAGTTCACAGCGATAGTACTTATAGAGGATATAAGCTACATCATGCTGCTTACCCTTGAAATTTACACTAATTCCGCTATTACCAATATCAGGCCCACCAAAATCTCCAAAAAGAATTTTTCTGATCCTACCACCAACAAATAGAGTAAATGCCTCTCTATCACTCATCTCCTTGGTTGGATTTTCTAGTGATTTAGTTTTACCTTTTGGAAAAGTTTTTCTAGACGAAGCAGCAACACCAAGCATCAAATTAGTAAGAGCACCTAAGTATCTTTTATTTTCAGCGAGAAACGCAGCATCTTCGACTTGTTGTTTAATGCTCATGATGATTCCTTCTCATAACAATTTAATAGTGCGCTCGTCGCGCATATTTCTGCCGACTCCAGGCTCATTTATCTACATTATATGTTTTAACAAATAACCTAAGGTATTACTATCTCTAAGTTTTCTAACACTTTAAAGTAAAGTTAAATAGAACAATATGCGCGCGCAGCACATTTTCATGAATATATGCGCAAAGGACTGTTTGACCAATCAATTAACTATTATATTTAGCCAATCACAACGTACGGTTATCGCTCATAGCTGTAAGTCAGACATGAGCTAATAAAGCTCATCAATTAATGCGTATTCCAGTATTACATGTTGTTTATTAACGTATGCGCCTGACTTTGGTACCTTCCATGTTCCATACTTTGTAAGTCAATTTAAATAAAAGCTATTTATTGGTGATTTGCCGTAATTATTGGCACATTTTAAACTATTAATTTCACAACTGTTAATCCATTCGTTATGCTGTTGAGCATTATAAAATTTTTATTGCGACTCTCTATGTTACCGTTACTTCGTATATTGCTAATTGAGCAAGATCCCGCCACCTTGCAGGACCTTGCAACTAATCTCTCTAAAACCATTCCTAATTTTGAGCGCGGTGATGTTGATATCGATATCATTGAATGTGTTGAGCTAAAGCAAGCGTTAGAGCATGTAACGGAAGATGGCGATATTCAGGCCGTGGTACTGAGCTGGGATGTACAAAACAAGGTTGGCGAACGTACTTATAGTCGCTTTATTGAGCAGTTAAAAGGGATCCGTATCGAGTTGCCTGTGTATGTTATTGGCGACGACACTAAAGGGCTAGAAATTGTTAATGAGTCGGAGGAGATAGAGTCTTTTTTCTTTAAAGATGAGGTAATTTCCGATCCAGAAGCGATTTTAGGTTATATGATCAACGATTTCGATGACCGCTCAGAAACCCCATTTTGGACGGCGTACCGCCGCTATGTTGGCGAGTCGAATGATTCATGGCATACACCGGGTCATAGTGGCGGTTCTAGTTTTAGAAACTCCCCTTATATCAAAGATTTTTACCAGTTTTATGGTCGAAATGTGTTTGTGGGGGATCTGTCGGTGTCGGTCGATTCGTTAGGATCGTTATCAGATAGCACCAATACCATTGGCCGCGCTCAGGAGTCAGCCGCCGCAACGTTTGAAGTTAAGCATACTTATTTTGTTACCAATGGCTCGTCTACCTCAAATAAAATCATCTTGCAGACGCTGCTGCGCAAAGGCGATAAAGTGATCATCGACCGCAATTGCCATAAATCGGTGCACTATGGCATTTTGCAATCAGCTAGTTTACCCATTTATTTGTCGAGTGTTTTAAACCCTAAATATGGCATCTTTGCGCCGCCGTCGTTGGCCGATATTAAGCAGGCAATCGAGCAAAATACCGATGCTAAATTACTCGTGTTGACTGGTTGTACTTACGATGGTCTTCTTAGTGATTTGAAACAAGTGGTCGATTACGCCCACAAACATGGGATTAAAGTGTTTATTGACGAAGCGTGGTTTGCTTACTCGCTGTTTCATCCGAGCTTACGTTATTATTCTGCGATTCATGCTGGGGCCGATTATGTTACTCATTCAGCGCATAAAGTGGTTTCGGCGTTTTCTCAGGCGTCTTATATCCATGTTAATGACCCCGATTTTGATGCTGATTTCTTTCGAGAAATTTACAGTATTTATGCCAGCACATCGCCAAAGTATCAGCTTATCGCTTCACTTGATGTGTGCCAAAAGCAATTAGAGATGGAAGGCTATAAGTTACTCAATGCCTTGTTAAACCATGTGGACGAATTTAAACAACAAATGGCCTCGCTAAAGCATATTAAAGTGCTTGGTAAGCAAGATTTCATGAAAATATTTCCGCACTTTAGTGGGGATAATATGGGCCACGATCCGCTAAAAATCCTCATCGATATTAGTGAATTACCTTATTCATTAAAGGATATTCATAAATTCTTGCTAGATGAAATTGGCCTAGAGATAGAGAAATACACTCACAGCACCATTTTGGTGTTACTCACCCTTGGCGGTACACGGTCAAAGATCATTCGTTTATACAATGCGTTGAAAAAACTCGATAGTGGTAAGGTAAAACTAGCCACATCGACGCGGCGTTCTCGCTTGCCTGAAAATTTACCAGCCATCGACTTAGCGTGTATTCCAAGCGAAGCTTTTTATGGCGAGCGCGAATCGGTGCCTATAAGCAAAAGTAACAACCGTATTTGTGCCGGTTTAGTCACGCCCTATCCACCGGGTATTCCGTTGTTGGTTCCGGGGCAGCATATTACACAAGAGCATATAGACTATCTGAAAGAATTGGCAGGACAAGGATTGACGATTCAAGGCAGCTTTGATGGCGAAATTTATGTTCTTAAAGGTAAGGTTGAAAAATAAATATAGCGTAATACTGCTACGAGCTATAAATACTCATGGTGATGATACAGTATTATGATCTGAAATTATTTATAATCGCACGCTCGATATTTTACAGAATAAACTGAGGTAAATTTAAATGCGTTTGTTACACACTATGTTACGGGTTGCTGATTTAGAAAAATCAATTGCGTTTTATACAAACGTACTGGGTATGAAAGAATTACGCCGCGCTGATAACGAAGAATATCGCTACACACTGGCATTCGTGGGCTATGGTGATGAAAAAGATAATACAGTACTTGAGCTTACCTATAACTGGGATACAGACAGCTACGACCTAGGTAACGCTTATGGCCATATTGCGATTGAATTTGACGATATTTATAAAGCCTGTGAGGATATTAAAGCAGCTGGCGGTAACGTTAGCCGAGAGCCTGGGCCAGTAAAAGGTGGCAGCACTGAAATTGCTTTTGTTAAAGACCCTGACGGTTATGCTATTGAGCTTATTCAGAAAAAAGCCGATATGAGTAACTTTTAACTACTGGGTTTACTGAGTCGAAGTAGGTAATTTAAAAGGTGCTATTTAGCACCTTTTTACCTTAATTGGCTGTCTTTACTGGCACGGCGATTTACCGCTCCTGCAGCCGCGCCCTTACCTTCTATTGCTTGCTGGCAGCTAACACAGTAACGAACACCCGGTAATGCTAGCCTGCGCGCTTGAGGGATTGTTTCATCGCACTCTTCACATAGCTCTGCACTTGCACCCGATATTAAATTGCTTCTTGCATACTGTACGGCGTCGTTAACACTGGCATCAATTTGCTCTTGAACTGCGCCTTCTTTTGCCCAACCACTAGCCATAGACCCTCCTAATAATTTGGATGTATACATATCATAGTAAAAGCTAACTTTATTAAGGCTGAATATTGTTTTAGAGATCTAGGCTCTGTTGGTCATAATGGTTATTTTGTGGGGTAAGACGTTATATAGCTGTGAAGTATATTTTTTATTTATAGATTATTGACTAAGACATTAAATTAAAAAGAGGTGTATTGCTTAAGATAGGAAGTTGCGATGCTGCAAAAGATTAGTACTCTTGATAACGTCGTGCATAGAGAGTGCGGTGTTACACTGCTAGCACATTACTTAAAATAAAAGTAAGTGGCGTCCCCAAGAGATTAGTACTCTTGATAACGTCGTGCATAGAGAGTGCGGTGTCACACTGCCAGCACGTTACTTAAAATAAAAGTAAGTGGCGTCCCCAAGGGGATTCGAACCCCTGTTACCGCCGTGAAAGGGCGGTGTCCTAGGCCTCTAGACGATGGGGACACTGAAAAGTGTCACTAGGACAACTGAATTTTTAAACTTGTTTCAGACAAGCTTTTAATAACACTACCCTACTTAAAAGTAAGTGGCGTCCCCAAGGGGATTCGAACCCCTGTTACCGCCGTGAAAGGGCGGTGTCCTAGGCCTCTAGACGATGGGGACACTGAAAAGTGTCACTAGGACAA
>NZ_JBFJHD010000223.1:0-4815 GCF_041613455.1 Pseudoalteromonas sp.
CGGTTTTATCATGATATCTAATTTATTTACCAAGATTTTTGGTAGTCGCAATGACCGCACTATTAAAAACCTAAGAAAGACGGTCGCACTGATCAATGCACTTGAAACGCAATTAGAAGCGCTTTCTGATAACGAATTAAAAGCAAAAACGGCAGAGTTTAGAGAACGTTACGATAATGGACAAAGTCTGGATGACATTTTACCAGAAGCGTTTGCTGTAGTACGTGAAGCCTCTAAGCGGGTGAATGGCATGCGTCACTTCGACGTACAACTATTAGGTGGCATGGTGTTACATCAAGGTCGCATTGCAGAAATGCGTACCGGTGAAGGTAAAACCCTCACCGCCACTTTACCAGCCTATTTAAACGGTTTAACCGGTAAAGGTGTGCACGTTATTACCGTGAACGATTACTTGGCAAAACGTGATGCCGAAACCAACCGTGCGTTATTTGAATTTTTAGGCT
Source organism: Pseudoalteromonas sp. (assembly GCF_041613455.1). Classification (GTDB taxonomy): domain Bacteria; phylum Pseudomonadota; class Gammaproteobacteria; order Enterobacterales; family Alteromonadaceae; genus Pseudoalteromonas. Next base: position 465 of record NZ_JBFJHD010000223.1, read on the forward strand.
TAACGGTTGGCTGTAATGTGCCGGGCATGATGCCGCAACAGAAAAAACAAGCGTATCTGGCCGACATTACCTACGGTACCAATAACGAGTTTGGTTTTGACTACTTGCGTGACAACATGGCATTTAGCATTGATGAGCGTGTACAGCGGCCATTATTTTATGCCGTAGTGGATGAAGTGGATTCAATTTTAATTGATGAAGCCCGCACGCCACTGATTATTTCAGGCCCTGCAGAAGACAGCTCTGAGTTATACACTGAAATAAACACCATAGTGCCGTTACTTGAGCTACAAGAAAAAGAAGACGAAGAAGGTATTGAAGGCGATGGCGATTTCACAATCGATGAAAAGTCAAAGCAAGTTCACCTAACCGAGCGTGGCCAAATTAAAGTTGAAGAACTGCTTACTGAACGCGGCTTAATTGAAGAAGGCGACTCGCTTTACTCAGCAGCTAGCATTACATTATTAAGCCATGTGTATGCAGCCCTGCGTGCACACAAGCTATATCAAAAAGATGTTGATTACGTTGTTAAAGACAACGAAGTGATCATTATTGATGAGCACACGGGTCGTTCAATGGAAGGGCGTCGTTGGTCAGAAGGTTTACACCAAGCTGTGGAAGCAAAAGAAGGTGTAAAAATTCAAAACGAAAACCAAACGCTGGCATCAATTACCTTCCAAAACTACTTCCGTTTATACGAAACGTTAGCCGGGATGACAGGTACTGCTGATACCGAGGCATTTGAGTTTCAGTCAATTTACGGCTTAGATACCGTGGTGATGCCCACAAATAAACCGATGATCCGTGATGATCGCGCCGATTTAGTGTACCTAACTCAAGAAGAAAAATACGAAGCCATTTTAGTCGACATTAAAGATTGCCAAGAGCGCGGCCAGCCTGTGCTAGTTGGTACCATTTCGATTGAAAGCTCTGAGTATTTATCGCAGTTTTTACGCAAAGAAAAAATTAAGCACAACGTGCTGAATGCTAAATTCCACGCCCAAGAAGCAGATATAGTATCGGATGCCGGTTTACCGGGCACAGTAACCATAGCCACTAATATGGCCGGTCGTGGTACCGATATCGTGCTTGGTGGTAACTGGCACAGCGAAGTGGAAAAGCTGGATAATCCGAGCGATGAGCAAATTGCCGAGATCAAAGCCGCGTGGCAAATACGCCACGATGCCGTTATTGCTGCCGGTGGTTTACATATTATTGGTACTGAGCGCCATGAATCTCGTCGTATCGATAACCAATTACGTGGTCGTTCTGGTCGTCAGGGTGACGCGGGCTCAAGCCGTTTTTACTTATCGATGGATGATGCGTTAATGCGTATCTTCGCCGGTGAACGCATGACCAACATGATGCGTAAACTCGGTATGCAACGTGGCGAAGCGATTGAACACCCGTGGGTAAACCGCGCAATTGAAAATGCTCAGCGTAAAGTTGAAGCACGTAACTTTGATGTACGTAAGCAGCTACTTGAGTATGATGACGTAGCTAACGATCAACGTCGCGTAGTGTACTCGCAACGTAACGAGTTATTGGAAGAAGGTGATATTTCAGAAACCATTACCGCTATTCGTGGTGACGTGTTGAACAATATTATCGACCAGTATATTGCACCACAAAGCTTAGCTGAAATGTGGGATGTACCGGGTCTTGAAGAACGTTTAAAACAAGACTTCTTAATTGAGTTACCGCTTAGCCAATGGTTAGCCGATGACAATAAGCTCTACGAAGAAAAACTGCGTGAGCGCATTGAAGAAGCGGTTGAACAAGCTTACAAGCAAAAAGAACAGCAAGTTGGCGAGTCGGTCCTGCGCCAGTTCGAAAAAGCGATTATGCTACAAAGTCTGGATCAGCATTGGAAAGATCACCTTGCTGCGATGGATCACTTACGTCAAGGTATTCATTTACGCGGTTATGCGCAAAAGAATCCAAAACAAGAGTACAAGCGTGAGTCGTTTGAACTGTTTGCTGAAATGCTGGAAAACTTAAAAATAGACGTAGTGGGTATTTTAAGTAAAGTACAAGTGCGCGCCGAAGAAGATGTTGAAAAAGTAGAAGAGCAACATCGTCAAAGTGAAAATGCACCTCGCGAATATCAGCATGAAGCGGTTGAGCACGTCGGTGGCGAAACACCTCAAGCTGCCAACGTAATGGCGCGTAACGAGCCTAAAGTGGGTCGTAATGAACCATGTCCATGTGGTTCGGGTCAAAAATTTAAGCAATGTTGTGGTAAATTAAAATAACCCTCAGTGCAATATAGTTCGTAAAAAGCGACGCTTGCGTCGCTTTTTTTATGCGGTGTAAAAGCCTTTGCAGAGCAGCAACATGCTCGCTGCAATGGCGATAAGGGAGAGGTAATGACTAAGGTAATTGTAAATGTGGCTGTTGGCGTAATTAAAAAAAATAACGCGCTGTTTATTTGCAAGCGAGCAGATGATCAACATCAAGGCGGCTTATGGGAATTTCCTGGTGGTAAAATTGAAGCCGGTGAGAGTATTTTTAATGCGCTAAAGCGCGAGCTCCACGAAGAAATTGGCATCAACATTTTTAGCTCTAGTAAGTTGCTCACTATTGAACATGACTACGATGATAAATGCGTGAAGCTGCATGTGCATATAGTGAGTAATTTTAGTGGTCAAGCTCATGGCGCAGAAGGGCAACCTAATGCTTGGGTGGCTATCGACGAGCTAGATAACTACGCGTTCCCTGCGGCAAACGCTGCCATTATTAGCGCAATAAAAGAAAAGTATAAGTAACTACTGAATTAACAGCCATACACAAAAAAGCCCTGTAAGTGCATACTTACAGGGCTTTTTTAAGCGTTACTGCTTACCAAATTTTTACTCGGTCTGCCGGTTTAATATACATTTTATCGCCTTCTTTGACGTCAAATGCGTGATAAAACTCCGGCATGTTCGACAAAATACCGATCACACGGTAATGACTCGGTGCATGTGGGTCGGTCATTAAGCGATTGCGCAGCGCTTCATCACGATATTTACGACGCCAAATTTGTGACCAGCCCATAAAGAAGCGCTGATCGCCGGTATAGCCATCAATTACCGGGGCTTTATCGTCACCTAACGACAGCTGATAGGCTTTATAAGCAACGGTTAAGCCACCTAAATCACCAATGTTTTCACCTAAGGTCAGCTCACCATTAACACTGGCATCAGCAAACGGTTGATATTGATTATACTGAGCAACCAGTGCCGCACTGCGCTGTTCAAACTGTTTTAGATCGGACTCGCTCCACCAGTTACGTAAATTTCCGTCGCCGTCATATTTAGCGCCTTGGTCGTCAAAGCCATGCCCTAACTCGTGACCGATAACCGCGCCAATGGCGCCGTAGTTTACCGCATCATCTGCAGCTAAGTTAAAAAATGGCGGTTGTAATATCGCTGCAGGAAAAACAATCTCGTTATTCACTGGGTTGTAGTACGCATTCACGGTTTGTGGCGTCATATGCCATTCAGCACGATCTACCGGCTTCCCTAACTTAGCGGTCATGTCGGCATATGCCCACTCGCTGTGGCGTATGTAATTGCCCACTAAATCCTCGGCATTAATTTCTAGCGCAGAGTAATCTTTCCAATTATCTGGGTAACCAATTTTAGGAGTAAACTTGCTGAGCTTTTGTTGTGCTGCCTTTTTGGTTTCGGGGCTCATCCACTCAAGGTTTTCAATCGCAACCGCATAACCTTTAATCACGTTCTCCACTAACTGTTCCATACGCGCTTTGGCTGCTGGCGGAAAGTGCTCTTTAACGTAGACCTTACCTAAAATCTCCCCTAACACACTATTTGATGCATCAACGGCTTGCTTCCAAAGCGGAGCTTGTTGTTCTACGCCACGTAACGTGCTGCTGTAAAAATCAAACTTTAGATCGACCAACTCTTTATTAAGTAGCTGAGCATAATTACTAACAAAGTGAAACTTAAGGTAGTTTTGCCATGTGGCTAAATCGGTGTTGTTATAAATACTGGCGAGCTTTACAAAGTAGCTCGGCTGACTCACGATGAGCTCGGCACTATTAATACCTAGGGCATTAAAATACGCAGCAAGATCAAAGTCGCCCAGCAGCGCATTCGCTTCATCCATACTCATTTTATTATACGATTTAGTCGCATCACGGCTTTCTACTCGGCTCCACTGCGCATCGGCCAGTGCTGCTTCAAGGGCAAAAACATTGTTTGCTGCGGCATCAGCATTGGCAACCCCGGCATGCGCTAAAATAGCGCTCATGTAGGTTTGGTAGGTAGCGCGAATTTTGCTAAATTTTTCATCATTTTTTAAATAATAATCACGATCCGGTAAACCTAAGCCAGATTGATAAGCA
>NZ_JBFJHD010000224.1:0-4815 GCF_041613455.1 Pseudoalteromonas sp.
GCGGTTGTGGCGTCTTTTTGCTCAAATTTCGTCCTTTTATTAACGGCACTGGCGCTGAGTTGGTAAAAAATCGGTTTATTTTCACCGCAACGCCAGTGAGTTAGTATAATCGTGATCTGCAGCGCATATTCAGCTTAGCCTCGCATATTCAGCTTAGCCTCTTGCCTAGCCTAGTGCTGCTCGGCCCACACAGCAAACTCATTGCCACTTGGTTCAGTAAAATGAAAGCGACAGCCACCCGGAAATTCATAAATTGGTTTCACGATTTTTCCTCCATATAAAGTGACTTTTCGCTGCGTGGTATGAATATCGTTACTAAAAAATACTAATAGCGCGCCGCCCGTTGCAGTGGTTGATGCCAACGGTGACTGAAAAAAACCACCACTGAGGCCTTCGCCGTTAAAGGCGGTGTATTCTGTACCGTAATCGGTAAACTGCCAATTAAATGCTTGGCTAAAAAAAGCTTTGGTTGCCGCTAAATCAGTAGCCGGAAACTCTACATAGTTAAGTTTTTCATGCTTGTTCATTATCATTCTACCTATTATTTTTTAAACAATGAAATAACCATAAACCTAACTGAATGAGCAAGCAAGCCACTTCACGTTTATTCAGATCACTATTTTACTAACCGTTTATGAAAAACAGAAAAATTGGGATTAATTTACCACTGCAAATAAGAATCACTATCTTTTGCATTCGTAAAATATATAATAGCGTTTTACTTTCTTGTTAGCTGAATAGAGGAATGGACCCATATGGCGGCTTTATCACTTAGTAGCGAATCAGCTAAGTTACTGTTATTAAAACCTTGGTTTAAATTGCAGTCTATCTCAGACTTTAACTACCGCTTAAAAGTCGGTTTGCGGTTTTTTATTGCCATTGTGGGCGGTTATGTTTTTACCGCAGTGAGCACTGCATTATTAAGTGTCACTTTGCCGCTGAGTAAAGCCGATGCGGTGCTTATGAGTGTTTCGTTAAGTATTTTAATTTATGCAGTGGTATTTATTTACGCGTTTTACGTTAACTCATTACAAACGGTATGGATCAGTATTTTACTAACCAGTGCGCTGCAATTAGCGGTGTTGGCTTACATTAAGGAGTGGCTATGAAAGATAGTTTTTTTCGTTCCATGACGTGGCTACACACTTGGGTTGGCTTATTGGTGTGTTGGTTACTGTACTTAATATTTTTTGCCGGTACGCTAAGTTTTTTTAGGGATGAAGTGAGTTTATGGAACCAGCCCGAAATTCATCATATACCACCACAAAGCAACCGAATAGCCGCACAAACGCAGCAAATAATCAGCGGGTTTGAGTATTTGAACGGCCAAGCAAGTCAAGCACCTAGCTGGCGTATAACCCTTCCCGAGCCGCGTGTTAATTATTTAACTTATGGTTATGCTAAGCCAAAAGAGCCTGGGCAGCGCCGAAGCAGGTTTATCGACACTCAGCTTGATCCTAATACAATGCAGCCATTGCCCCCGTTTAGAGACACCAAAGGTGGAAACTTTTTTTATCGTTTGCACTTTGACTTGCATTATATTGATGTGCTCACCGCACGCTGGATAGTGTGCTTTGCAAGCTTATTTATGCTGATTGCTCTTATATCGGGGGTGGTGATCCATAAGCGTATTTTTAAAGATATGTTTACCTTTCGTGGTAATAAAGGCAGTCGCAGTTGGCTCGACGCGCATAATTTAAGCTCGGTACTAGCGTTGCCTTTTCATTTAATGATTACATATACAGGTTTGATAACGCTCATATTTATGTTGTTTCCGTACCCTGCCCTAACGAGCTACGATAACGGCATGCGGGATTTTTTTAACGATGTTACGCCCCGTAATACGCTCACCAACAGCACGACAGACGCGGCGCCTATGGTAAACGTTAAGCGTATTTTAGATCAGCTTTATACTAAGTGGCCTAATGCTGATATTCGCCGTGTGCAAGTTAGTAACCCCAATACTGCCGCTGCAACCATCACCCTACTGGTCAGCCCCGGAAAAGCCTTGCGCGACCAAACCCCGCGGTTAATATTCAGTGGGGCGAGCGGCGAGTTGATTGCGCAAACCGATGAAGAGTTAAGCACCGCTAAAGCCGTGTATGAAACATTAAACTCGGTGCACACCGGACGCTTAGCCGAGCCACTGCTACGTTGGCTCTATTTTCTTGGTGGTATTGCAGGCTGCGCTATGATTGCTTCAGGCTGTATTATGTGGGCAAAACGGTTACGCGAACGCATGAAAAAAAATGCGCAGCCATCGTTTGGCTTAAAACTAGTAGAAGCATTAAACCTAGCTACTTTAATGGGCTTGCCGCTTGCCACGTGTGCCTTTTTTATTGCCAATCGAGTGCTCAGCCCGCAGCTTGCAGGACGCGCCAATAAAGAAGTACTGGTATTCTTTTTAACCTGGCTTGCAGTGGCGGTTATAGCGTTAATAAAGCGTGATCGCACCCAGTGGCGCATAATGGCTGCAATAAATGGCGTGGCGTGTTTAGCTTTACCGATAGTCAATGCACTGACAACACAAGGTAATATTGTTAGTTATTTAATCAATAAACAGTGGGCCCTGTTTAGTTTTGACGCGTTATTTATGCTTTGCGCTATGGTGTTTTTCATCCAAACCGAAAAATTACGTACTGCCAAACAGCAGCTTAAGCCAAAGCAAACTATGCGCAACTCGCTTCAGGAGCAAAAATAATGTTGGCATTATTGCAATTTAGCTTATCTCTGCTGGCATTTAATGCCTTTGCGCTGGCTAAATTTAATCATTTTAAAGAGGTATTTAACAAACGCCCCAGCAATTTACAAAGTAACTGGTTATTACTCGTTGCTTGGATCAGTATTTTACTAAGTGGATTATTGTGCGTGTATTACTTAGGTGCGTATGGGGTGTTGCAATTTTGTGGTTTCATGTCGCTAAGTGTATTAATTACAATGATTTTTTATAATTTTGCAGCGCGATTCGTGAAATGTTTCAGCGTAATAACTATGCTGATAGTTGGACTAACAACCCTATTTTGGGCATTAAACTACGCTTAGTTAGTAAAATACTGATCTCTCTAGTTATTGCTCAAATACCTTGTAGAAAAGCTAAAATGGCAAACACTCGGTTTGCCATATTTATTTTTAGCGTGATTATAAGTAGATACTGACGCTGATTGTTTTAGCTGTACGGTATTAGCTGTAAACCCCCTTTACAGTGGCTGCTGTTTTACCCAAATTATTTGCTCGGTGTTAAAGCCTAATTCGTTAGCCGTTGCTAAAAAGTGCGCTTTTAGCTCTTCAGTCACCTGTGGCGTGCGTGACAAAAACCATAAATAATCTTTGTTGTAACTGGTCACAAATGCGTATTGGTAGTGCGGCGTATCGAGTTCAAAAATTACATAGGCGCCGTAAAACGGACCAAAAAACGAGACTTTAAAGTGCCCTACGTTACTGCTGCTAACAAATTTAGCTAAGCCTTCTGCATCATGCCATTTGTTCTGTTTCGTTACGTAGCCCTTGTTTACTACCTTTACCGTGCCGTCATCATTAATAGTGTAAGTAGCCGTTACTTGCTCCATACCTTCTTCAAACGAATGGTTAAGCCGTGCTATTTCGTACCATTTACCTTGGTATTTTTGTAGATCAAAGTTTTTAACTGCATTGATCCCTTCCGGCGCGCTGGTGCAGGCACTGAGTAAATACAGTGCGGTTATTAATAACCCGATTTTAATGAATATTTTCATACTATTCCCTTTAGAGCTAGCCGAACAAAAAGTATTGCTATAGGATCATGTTAATTCAACAATGAGTGAAAGACCATAACATGAAAATTTGGGTAGATGCCGACGCGTGTCCGGTGGTTATTAAAGAAATACTATTTAGAGCCGCAGAGCGCACGCACACCGAAACAATATTAGTGGCTAATCATGCTATGCGTATTCCGCCATCAAAATATATTAGCCGCTTACAAGTGTCGTCGGGTTTTGACGTAGCCGACGACGAAATAGTTAAACGCATTGCAACAGGTGATTTAGTGATCACCGGCGATATTCCGCTAGCGAGCGAAGTAATCGACAATGGCGGTCAGGCACTTAATCCGCGCGGCGAGCTATACACTCGCGAAAATATTCGCTCCATACTCAACGTGCGCGATTTTATGGATACCATGCGCTCAAGTGGCGTAGAAATGAGTGGCGGGCCACCGCCGCTTAGCCAAACTGACCGACAAAATTTTGCGAATAATCTCGACCGAATTTTAGCGCAAAATAAGGCAGGCTAATTTGAGCAAGCAGTTCATTGGTTTAGGTGACGAGCAATTTAACGTGGCGGTGTATGTTGCAAAAGCACCGCCAATGCCTTACTTCGAAACGTTAAACAGTTTAGATCCCGTTATTAATCAGCAAATAAATAGTATAAATCAGCATTGTGGGAATGGTTGGCGTAAAGTATTTAACGTGTACGCTAAAGTATTATTTGCTCTACCGAGTGAGCATTACTCATTTGCAAAACAAGCGCCTACTTGGCAGCAATATCGCGATGAATTTTTACTGCAAAAAAACAGTAAAACCGCCCTGCTGTTTAGCCCGCCTTATCTTACTATTACTTCTGCAGATAAAGCTTCTAGCAATAAACACCAACTGCACATAATTGCCGGTCGTACCCACGCCAAGCACTTATTACAGCAAGGCAACTTAGCCGCACAATTTAACTGGCTCGATGACGAATTTGCCATCGATACTAGCAACAATATTATTGTTTGCCCCTACTTCGACTACCGCCAGCTAAGCAATATAAAAATAGCCAGATTAAGCCAGCTTGTAGCCGAAC
>NZ_JBFJHD010000225.1:0-4814 GCF_041613455.1 Pseudoalteromonas sp.
CTTAGCCGATGGAGTGCTTAATCATTTACTCACCAATACGCTGCGCTTTGCGCCAGCGATTGACGCGCGCACCTACCTTGCTCGCTATTGTTTATACGATGCATGGCAGTTATATATAAAAACACAGCAGGCGACGATGGCGCCGCCCGCACCCGCTGCGGCAGACGTAATAGGCGCGGTGAATGAGCCTGCGCAACACTTAATCACGCGTAAGCCAACCCATTACTATGGAGCAAGCAGCTCAGTACTTGATTACATATTATTGTCGTGTGAGTTTGATACCAGCTACGACGACAGTTTTTTTGCAGTAACAGACTATCACAGCTACGACCGTCATTTGCTCAACCCCGAATTTGAACGTGACGACCTAAGCACAGATCATGCTGTTGTGTTGATCACTTTGACGCTGCGCAGTTAAAACAAAATATGACATAGCGATCAGTAGTGTGAATAGTTATGCGCGGTGTCTAGCACCGCGGTGGTTACATTACTCTACGCCAATAAAGCCGCCGGTTTGATGTGCCCACAGGGCTGCATAAATCCCCCCTTGCGCTATTAACTCTGCATGACTGCCTTGCTCTACCACACCGCCTTCGTCAAGTACAATCAAGCGGTCCATTTGGGCAATGGTCGATAACCGGTGGGCAATAGCAATCACGGTTTTACCTGTCATTAAATCGTCTAAACTTGCTTGAATAGCGGCTTCGACTTCAGAGTCGAGTGCGCTGGTGGCCTCGTCGAGGATTAATATTGGCGCGTTTTTCAGCAGCACCCGTGCGATTGCAATGCGTTGTCGCTGCCCACCTGAAAGGGTAACGCCGCGCTCACCCACTTGTGCAGCGAAGCCTTTATTGCCTTTTATATCAACTAAATCGTTAATAAATTCAAATGCTTTGGCTTGTTTAGTGGCGCTTATCATGTCAGCTTCGCTGGCGTCTGGTCGGCCATATAAAATGTTATCTTTTACCGAGCGGTGCAGTAGCGATGTGTCTTGGGTTACCATTGCAATATAGCGGCGTAAGCTTTCTTGGCTTACATCGGTAATGTTTTGCCCATCAATTTTAATGCTACCTGAGTCGGTATCGTAAAAACGCAGCAATAAGTTAACCAGTGTTGATTTACCGGCGCCTGAGCGACCCACTAAGCCAATTTTTTCACCGGCTTTAATCGATAAGTTTAAGCCATTGATCACCGGGCTGCGCTGAGTCTCGTTTACGGCTTTGCCATAGTTAAAGTGCACATCTTTAAACTCAATTGCACCTTGCGTTACCTTGAGCGTGGCTGCATCGGTTTTATCGGCAACGGCGATTGGGGTAGACAGGGTTTTCATACCATCAGCCGCAGTGCCAATATTTTCAAACAAGCTGCTCACTTCCCACATGATCCACTGCGCCATGCCGTTTAATCTAAGGGCTAAACTTACCGCCACAGCAATGGCACCCGCGCTAATTGCGCTCAGCGACCATAAATATAAAGACAGCGCCGCTACTGAGAATACCAACAAATAATTTAAGCTTTGGATCACCACATTTAAACTGGTAACCAAACGCATTTGCTTATAAACCGGTTGCAAAAATACATCCATACTTTGTTTGGCGTATTGCTCCTCACGCTGGGTATAAGAGAACAGTTTAATGGTGGTAATATTGGTGTAGCTGTCCACAATGCGCCCAGTCATTTCTGAACGCGCATCGGCTTGTGAACTAGCAATGCTTTTTAACCGTGGTACAAAGTAAAGTTGCACGCATATATATAACGCCAGCCACACTAGTAGTGGGATCATCAAGCGCCAATCGGCTGCGGCAACTAAAAACACCATAGAGCCAAAATAGACTGTAATGTACATTAGTACATCGAGTAACTTGGTCACCGCTTCGCGTACTGCCAACGACGTTTGTAATACTTTAGTGGCGATACGTCCGGCAAACTCATTTTGATAAAAACTAACACTTTGACGCAATAAGTAACGATGCGCTAACCAGCGTATCGACATCGGGTAATTGCCTAACAGTGCTTGATGTAAAATGGCCGAATGAAAAAACACCACCACAGGTAACACAATCAATAACATAACAGCCATTTTTATTAATGCTGGCTGCTGCTCTTTAAATAACGTTTGTGGTGTGTAAAGCGTTAACCAGTCTACAAGTTGCCCCATGTAGCTAAATAACGACACCTCTAAAATGGCTAACAAGGCGGCACTGATTGACATAAGCACTAACGATAAGCCCATGCCTTTAGTGTAATGACGACAAAAAGCAAATAGCGTATTAGGCGGTTGGGTCGGCTTATGGTTTGGAAACGGCTTGGTCATCCGCTCAAATAATCGATACATTTTAATAGCTTAAAAATTTTTATAAACGAGCTTCACTATACCACTGTCAGCGGTTAATAGAGAAACGAGGCAACATTTTTTTGCTTAGATAATGAATAAATTGTTACTTAGTCTGAACTCTACTAAGAGAGTTACTAACGCCGTTAACGCAGAAAATACTGACTAGAGATCGATTTATTTTCCAATTCTCAAGTTACTTAGCCCATAACTATTTATGTTTATCGCAAAAGCATTGCTCATAAGCGCTGCTTGTCTGTAGGGTGAGTTTATCTTTACGAGGAGTTTATTATGCGCAATATACGCTTAAGCAAGGTCAAAAAATTATTACACTGTGGCAGTCTAATCGGTGTTTGCTCTCTTGGTATGAGCGCCAATGCCACAAATACTGATGTTGCCATTGATGCGCAGCAACAGCTGCATAATATTGCTAATGCGGTATCGGCGCAGCGTATTGGCAATGATATTCAAACTTTAGTTAACTTTGGTACGCGCCATACCTTGTCAGACACGCAATCACCTACCCGTGGCATTGGCGCTGCAAGGCGTTGGATCAAACAAGAATTCGAAAAAATATCCGCACAATGCGGCGGCTGCTTAGAAATACTAGAAGTAAAAGACACCATTTCGGGTGAAAAACGTATTCCTAACCTCACTGAAGTGGTGAATATTATTGCTATTCAGCGCGGTATTAATGAGCCAAACCGCATGGTGATGATGTCGGGTGATATCGACTCTCGCGTAAGTGATGTGATGGATTTTACCAGCGATGCACCGGGTGCTAACGATAATGCATCGGGAGTGGCGGGTGTCTTAGAAGCGGCTCGCGTACTGAGCCAATATAAATTTAATGGCTCAGTGGTGTATGCCGCGCTTTCGGGCGAAGAGCAGGGACTATTTGGTGGCAAAATTCTTACCGCGTATGCTCAGCAGCACAATTGGAACATTCATGCCGTACTTAATAACGATATGATTGGTAATATTACCGGCATTAATGGCGTAACCGATAATACCACGGCGCGCATATTTTCAGAAGGTACCCGCGTAATCGAAACAGCGCAGCAAGCACGTACCCGTCGCTTTACCGGCGGCGAAGTGGATTCGGCGAGCCGTAATTTAGCACGCTACATAGACACTATTGCCGATAAATACATTGCTAACTTAGATACCATACTGGTTTACCGCCTAGACCGATTTGGTCGTGGTGGGCATCATCGTCCCTTCAACGATGCCGGCTTTGCGGCGGTACGTATTATGGAAACCAATGAGCATTACCACCGTCAACACCAAGATTTACGCACTGAAAACGGCACTGTTTACGGTGATACCATTGACGGAGTCGATTTTGCTTACGCCGCAAAGTTAACCTCATTAAATGCGGTAAGTTTAGCCTCTATGGCATGGGCACCGGCACCCCCGAAAGGGGTAAAAATTACAGGGGCGGTGTCTGGTGATACGCAGTTATCGTGGCAGCCAGCAAGCGATAATACGATAGCCGGTTATCGACTTTATTGGCGTTACACCAGTGAGCCACAATGGCAATTTAGTAAAATGGTGGGCAAGGTAACGCACGCGACGCTAAAAAATGTCGTGATTGATAACTATTACTTTGGTGTGGCTGCTGTTAATCAGCAGGGGATTGAGTCTCCGGTGGTGTTTCCTGGTGATGTAGGCGCATTTGAGCATAGCGTAAATTAATAGAATCGGCTAAAAACCACGCAAACAGCGGCTTTTAGGGTAGATAAAGCGCTTTTAGTGCTTGCACCTTATTTGCTAAGCCCTTAGAGTGTTAAAAAAGAAGTAAAAGGTTATTAATAATGACACAACAAGAAAAAAAACCGTTAACAGCAGAGCAGCAAGCCGAAGCAGAAAAACAACAGCTATTATGGCAGCGTGAATGCTTTCAAAATGCGCAAAAGCATTTAGCCGAAAAAGGCATTCTGCCGAAAACCGTGATTGAAAAAGACAGCCGCTTTTTAGCGCCGTTATGTGCGCTATGGAAGTTCAAAGCGCAAAACGGCAAAGATTACTGGGTGATCACTGGACGCTTACCTACAGATCATGCCCAAGTAAGTGCGGCTAAAGATGCCCGCGAAGCGCTGCGCTATTTTTCATTGCAATGGCAGTTAAAGGCAGATCAAATAATGAGTACCGGTGTACGTGATAAAACGCAGGTGGATTTTGCTAACTTATTAATTAATCGTGCCCATGGCTTATACGAAATGCACGATAATGATCAACTGTGGGCGAATGAGCCTAAATAACCAGCTCAGAGGTTAAATAACAAAACTAAAAAAGCGAGCTAGTAGTTTTTACTAGCTCGCTTTTTAATGGGTTAATGTAAATGGCCGGGTTTCAAATTGCTCAACAGGGCACTGCATACGTTGGCGTGCTATGCCAGCTTCCATAAATACATTACCGTGTTGCATAAAGCCGTTTTGTTTAAACAATTCCACTTCATCTAAAATACAGTTAATACTGA
>NZ_JBFJHD010000226.1:0-4795 GCF_041613455.1 Pseudoalteromonas sp.
AAGCGCCAGCGTAAGTGCCAAATACGATGTGGTTAATCCATTTGCCTTTGCACCGGCCATTGCGCCGCACATTGCCGCCGAGCAGGCAGGCGTAACGATTACTCTGGATAAACTAAACAGCGCGTATAACGTAGTAAAGCAACAAGGCGCCGACTATATACTTACAGAAGGCGCGGGGGGCTGGGCACTACCGATTAATAATACAGACTATTTATACGACTGGGTTAAAGCGCAGCAGCTACCGGTAATACTGGTAGTAGGAATGAAATTAGGCTGTATAAATCATGCTTTACTCACAGCGGCACATATGCAAAGTTTGGGGGTAAATTGTGTGGGGTGGATTGCAAATCAAGTCGACCCGCACATGGATGAATACCAAGCCAACCTAGATTCGCTTAAAGCGCGCTTGCCGTATCCTATACTGGCGATTAGTCCTTATAGTGAGCAAACACCTAAATTACAAATTTATAAAACGCTACTTGAAAATTTCGCGTTAAACACATAAATAACGCTTGTTTTACGACATAGTTTGTCACAGAATAGTGCCGACGGTGTGACATACTGTGTCATAGCGTAATGATCACTTTCAGTAGATTTAATGCCAAACGGGCTGTCTCTTAGTGATCAATTCAATTTTTGTGAGGACAAGTATGAAACGTGTTTTTTTATTTTTATTAACTAACCTAGCAGTAATGCTGGTGTTAGGTGTGGTGCTGTCGATTGTGATGAGTGTGTTTGGACTAAGCAATCGTAGCTTAGGCGGCATGCTAATGATTGCTACCGTATTTGGCTTTGGTGGCTCGTTTATTTCGTTATTTATGTCGAAATGGATGGCAAAAAAATCAACTGGCGCCCAAGTAATTACCCAACCACGTAACGAAACCGAGCATTGGTTAGTCACGACCGTAGCAGCGCAAGCTCAAAAAGCCGGTATTAAAATGCCAGAAGTGGCTATTTACGACAGCCCTGAAATGAACGCCTTTGCCACAGGCCCCAGTAAAAATAACTCGCTGGTGGCTGTTAGCACCGGCTTATTACACAATATGAGCCAAGAGCAAGCCGAAGCCGTGCTTGCACACGAAGTATCGCATGTGGCGAATGGCGACATGGTGACCCTTACGCTTATTCAAGGCGTGGTAAACACCTTTGTTATTTTTGCGGCAAAAGTATTGGCTGGTATAGTCGACAACTTTATAAATAGCGATGAAGAAGAAGGCGGCAGTAGCTGGACTTACTTCTTATTCGATATGTTATTCCAAGTAATATTTGGCGTATTAGCCAGTGTGATAGTGGCTTACTACAGCCGCCAACGTGAGTTTGCTGCCGATAACGGCGCAGCTAAGCTGGTGGGCGCAGACAAAATGCGCTCTGCACTGGAACGATTAAAGCAAAATCACCCATCGCAATTAGAAGGCTCTATGATGGCGTTTGGTATTGCCAGCGGTAAAGGGATGGCAGAATTATTCTCGTCGCACCCGCCACTGGATGCACGTATAGACGCACTGCGTAAGTAACGTTGTAAATTAATTTAACTACTAAGCCAGCCTAACCGCTGGCTTTTTTTATGGCTCACTGGCAAGGTAATAACGTGCAAGCTTGAGCGATCACTTAACCAGCTAGCTCAAATTAATTGGCTTGCTTTAAGAGGGTAGCAGTAGCTAAACGAATTAAATAATTAAATGTGAGGGATTAACAATGAAGTTCTTAGTGTTTTTAGGCACCGTACGCAATAGCACACCACCTAAACCAGCAAGGCTTGGCGAGCGCGTAGCCCAAGCATGTATAGCGTGTTTGCAAAGCCAATTTAGTACACATGAAATAGAGCTAATCGACGCATTAGAGCACCCCCTTGAACCGATATTTAAACCACACTTTGCTTACGCTAAAAGTCAGGCACCACAGCCGTTAACTATTTTGGCTGATAAAATTGCCGCAGCCGACGGCTATATTATGGTAAGCCCCGAATATAACCATTCAATGAGCCCGGCCTTGGCCAATTTATTAAACCACTTTGGCAGCTCAAAATTTGCCTATAAACCCAGCGCTATTGTTACTTATTCTGCTGGGCAGTGGGGTGGTATGCGCGCTGCAATGGGTATGCGTACTTTTTTGAGTGAATTAGGCTGCTTACCCGTATCAGCAATGATCCATGTACCAAAAGCGCAACAAGTAATGGCTGAAGATGGCTCGTTCAATGAGCAAAGTGAGCAAGACGCCTGGTTTAATTATTTTTCTCGAACATTTACCCAATTAGCTTGGTGGGCTGAAGCCGCTAAGGTGCAAAAAGCTGCGCAAGACCCAAACCAGCTGCTAAAAAGTTTTACTAAAGACCCCGCCGAGCGAAACGCGCCAAATTAACACATTTATTTGCACAAAAAAGCCAGCTATTACGCCGGCTTTTAGGTTTAGAGAGTAATACGTTAACGACTACTGAGATTGAATAATCTCGGTAATTCCCTCGGGTGAGAGTATTTCAATCCAGTAACCGTCGGGGTCTTTAATAAACGCTAACCCTTTCATTGAGCCATCGTCTGGCTTTTTCACAAACTCTACCTCGTATTTAGCAAAGCGTTCGCACGCGGCGTAAACATCGGGTACGCTAATACCAATGTGGCCAAACCCTTTCGGCTCTTCGTTACCACTAACATAACCGCTAAAACTGTCGTCGTTTTCGGTGCCCCAATTGTGGGTAAGCTCAATCAGCGCAGGGCGGCGAAATACCCATTCAGTGTTGCTTTTATCATCGCCTTCTGGAAGCTGTTGCTCGTAGCCTAAAAAGTACAGGGTAAACTTCATACCAGGAAAGTCGTACTTCCCTAATAATTTCATTCCTAATACATTTTGATAAAACGCCAACGCAGGTTTAGGGTCTTTTATACGCAACATAGTTTGTTGCATTACATAGCCATCGGTGGCTTGTGCAATTTGCTCTGGAGATTCGTTATAGCTAGACATGAGATAATCCTTAATAAAATGACTGAAAAAACCTTAATGGATTTAAAAAGGCAGGGAATACGAACATCATAATAAACAGCAGCAAAAATTAAAACCATCGAACTAAATTATCAGCCAGTGAGTTGGGTGTTTTATAAGCGGAAAATGGCATATTCAATAATACTGTTTATTTATACAGAACTTGGTGTTTTGTCCAATATTACTGATCTCCACCATTTTGGTGTATTTCTGCATTTATGAAGTATGAGTCGTAGTTAACTAGTTGTTTACAGGTGTTTATTTGAAGGCTAAGATAAATGCAATGTAATATATGGATATTTTTCGGTTTATAAAACGACAAATGTCGTAGACAAAGTTGTTATATTTTTAAGGAGATTTCGTGACACTTTATACAAACTGGGGAGTAACCTCGAATGAAATTATTGGTGCTGTTGTAACCGAAATGTTGCATGACCTGAGAGTCAATAACTTCACCTTTACGGCATTTCCTGAGGTGACGATCTCACATTCAGATAGTAAGGTGTTTTCTATTACTTTATCCGTAAAAGAATTTAATTCTGAAATTGTATTTAAAATAGATAATTCAACGGCTAAAAAAGTAGCCAAAAACTTCCAAAATGAAAGGCGTACTGGTGGTGAATTCTTTAAACTAATTCAGAGTCAATTGCAGCTTTTAGAGCAATCATGCCAAAGTTCTGTGGCGTAAAAAATATAACAAGTCACTTAAAAGGACAAATAACAGTTGGTTTTTGCTCCTGCGTCGCTTATTTTAACCAACTATTATTTGCCTCTTAGTGAGGCGTTATGTAACAAAAAGGAGAGTCTGTGAAAGCTGGAGATATAAAAACAATATTTGAATTGATGAAAGAGGCCTCTCATATTCAGGTTATCTACATCGGCTTAGCTGCAGCCCCTTTTGTTATTGGTGCATGGTTTGATGTCATTGATAGAATTCCAACTCTGGCAGATCACAAGTTAGTTTCATTGCTGATTGTGTTGATATTCGTTTTTATCATGCTAGTGGTTGCTGTGGTTTTTGATCATAAAGATAGAAAACGGAAGCTAATACTCAGTAAGGTGAACAGCTATATGGTGGCAAATGACTTTAAAGCTGTTCGGTTTTCAACCATCAGAAAGATGCTGGGAATTAGTGATACAGATGATGACTTCACGACAGTAATAAATACATTCCCAGATAGATTGCGCCTCGTCTCTTTTAAGGTCGATGGAAGTGAAGATAAAACTGAACCCGGCTTTGGTCTTGTTACATAACAAGTCAATTAACTTCGCGCCTTCGGCGCCGGACGTAGCAAAGCTGCGCCGGTTATTGAGGCGTTATGAGTTTTGAGGTCGAATATGAATGAGCACAGGGATGCTAGTGGAAGACTTACATTCGATTTTGATGAGATTCCATCTGGTAAATATTCCAAAGTTACTAAAGCGATTGTTTCAGAATTTAGCATGGAGGTCGCCGGTGTTAAAACACGCGGTCTTGATGAGGTATTCCAGGATTTCAAAAAAGGCAATGAAGTAGTTGGCCTAGAATGGGATAATTGGTCAGGATACATTGTAAATGCAAAAGTAAAATCAGCTGAGCCTTTGGTTCGTGAAATTGCAGGTTATATCCGTGCCAAATTCAACTCATAACAATCGCAAGCAGTCGGAAACCAAAAGCTGTGCGCCTTTGTGCATTTGCTCCGCAAATTGTTGCACAAAGCCACCCAACTATTGGTTCCGCTGTTGCGGGCGTTAGCAGTCAAGGATGCACATGAAATCATTTATTCAGCAAGAATATAAAAATGTCTTGAAGCAAAGATTTGTTTACCCCATACGGTTGTAT
>NZ_JBFJHD010000227.1:0-4787 GCF_041613455.1 Pseudoalteromonas sp.
GGCAGCTAGGTCGCGATAATTTTGCTTGGTGGCGCCTTTTAAATCCATAGGAACGATCGCGGGTTGCGGGTAACCTGCATTGACGATTTCGTCATATACACATTCCAGCTTTTGCGTGGTTTTTCCTAATAAAATCACTGTGGCGCCATGTTTTGCAAAGCTAATAGCGGCAACGCGGCCAATACCATCTCCAGCGCCAGTAACTAAAATAGTTTTGTCTTTCAGTGCATTTTCTGCGGCTTGATAAGCGTGCATAAAACTACCCTTATATTAATTTTTTTTGATTTTACCATAGCAAAACGCCAAGTAATCGAATTTATTGTAAATTTAGGTGGCGAAAGTATAAAGTTTACGTTAAGTTTAACTGGTCTAATGTCTCATTAATAAATCAGTTACATTGTTTTAACTTAAAAACTAAATAAACACACTATAAAAATAAGATCTGTGCGGAGCCAACACTATGAAAAAAATGCTACTCTCACTCTCAGTTACAGCTGCATTAGCAGGTTGTGGTGGCGGTGAAACGTTAGAAGATGTTAAAAATGAATCTACTCCCGTTATTCCTTCAGCGACGGTAAAATTTGATCCCGCGAATGGGGTTATTTCTGTCCCCAATGATTTATTAATGAGCGGTACTCTCGATGGCACCTTAAATATTCCTGGCGAATTAAATGCCGAGAATGAGTCTATTCCTCGTGCCGCGTATGCCGATCCACAACTGGCGCTCGGTGCGCTAGATGGGTGGTCTACCCAAGTACCCTTTAAAATTGATTTAACTTTTCCACCGGGTGTCAGCTTAGATGAAACATCTGCATCTACACCGGGTGCGGTGCGTATTTTTGAAGTGATTATGGGTAAAAGCTTAACCGATGCCGAGTGTTCACAAGCACCTGCTGGCGCTGCCTGTAAATTAGTGGGTGAGCTTACCTTTGGCGTTGACTTTATCACGCAAGCCAGCGGTGATGCGGTGGCAATTATCCCCCTTAAGCCGTTTAAGGCGGGTAGCTCATACATTAATGTGTTAACCACCGAGCTGAAAGATTCGCAAGGGCGCGCAATCAAACCGTCATCTACTTACGCGACAGTAAAACAATCAGCGCCTTTGGTTACGCCATCGCAATTGGCATTACAAGGCGTGGTTAACAGCTATGAAAACGTGGTGGTTAGCTCGGGTAATATTAGCAAAGAAGACATTATTTTTTCTGCCGCGATGACGATGCAATCGGCAGGCCCGGTGCTTGGCACAATCAAAAAATTATTAGCCGCCAGTTTGCAAAACCCAAATATGCCAACACCTGCCATTCAGGTACCGGCGCAGGCAGAAGTTAACGTACAGCAAGTATTTGCCTCTCAAGGCGTTACCGTAAGTGCAGCGTTTTCTGCGGTGCAATACCAAAAAGGCACCATTCAACTGCCAATGTATTTAGGCACCCCGACAGGGAAAGAAATTAGCGACCTAAATGCGACTTACTGGCAAGGAATGTGTGATAACGCTGCGGTTGTTGCTGGGTATAAAGCCCAAGCAGGCGCTGCATACCCAAGCGATCCAATTAGTGAAAATGATGCGACCTGTGCGGCATTGAGCGGGGGGCAATTACGAGATTTTGGTCTTGATAGCACGCGTCACTTAACCAAGTACAATACTATTCCAAAAGTACAAAGCATGGCCACCGTGCCGGTACAAATCACTAAACCTATTTTACCGAATATCAATGGCGTACGCGCAAGCTTGCAATTAGATCCGATTGCGATGCCTGCAGGTGGGTGGCCGGTTGTAATGATGCAGCACGGTATTACCACCAGTAAAGAAAGCATGCTGGCACTTACGGCGCAGCTGTCAATTCAAGGCTTTGCTACCATAGCAATCGATCACCCGCGCCATGGTGAGCGTGGTGTGGATGTTGATAATGATGGTACAGATGATTTTAATGCAACCACCGGCTCAGTATTGAGCTACATGAACTTAAGCTCATTACTTGTCGCTCGTGATAGCCTGCGTCAATCAAGCGCTGATTTATTAGCGTTACGTTTGGGCTTAAACTTTATTAACGATGACACGATAAACAGTAAAGACGTTACTTATATCGGCCATTCACTGGGCTCTATTGTGGCGCCTGCGTTTATCGCGCAAGCAAATGCCCCAATGGCTGAAACCTTAGATCCATTATTCAACGTTAACACCGTAGCTCTTGCCAGTGGCGGCGGCGGTATTGCGAGTTTCTTATTAGAGTCGGCTGCGTTTGGCCCGTTTATTCAAGGTTCTGTGTTATCACAAGCTGGTACCGCTGAATCAATTGAGTTTAATGCCTTCCTACAAGGTGATGCCATTTCTAACTGTGGTACGCTACTGCCTGATATGCAAGCATTCTTAAGCTGTGGCTTTACTGAATATGTAACCGCATTAACTATGGCGGGCGAAACAATCAAGCTTGCTAATATTAAAGGTGTTATGACCCAGTTTGTGTTTGCTGCGCAAACCGCGCTTGATAGTGGCGACCCAACTAACTACGCGGCAGCGGTTAATAGCCTAGAAACACCGGTTTATATGAATGTGGTGGTAGGTGATGGCGCAGGCAACAAGCCGGATCAGGTCATTCCACCTACGGTTGCAAGTAACCCATTAGCAGGTACGTTGCCACTGGCAAACTTTATGGGTCTAGAAACAGTGAGTAACTCACAAGCACCGAGCGCGACACCGTCAAGCTATTTAGTTAAATTTACCAAAGGCCATCATGGCTCGGTATTAACTCCTGCAGCAGATGAGTCTTCTGGCGCGGATGCTCAGGGTAGTGCCGCTGCGAATGCTGAAATGCAATTGCAAATTGCAACTTACTTAGCAGCCCGTGGTCGCTTATTGTTAGTAACCAATAGTGACGTTGTGACCGATTAATAACCGACAACGCAATTAAGTACCCAAAGCCACTTTTTAGTGGCTTTTTTTTGTTTGCAAGCATGTTAAATTAGAGCAAATTTATAAACGGAGAAAGCAGTTGGAATTTTTATACGAATACGGGTTGTTTTTGGCTAAAACACTGACCTTTGTGATTGCCATTGCAGTTATTATTACCTTGCTAGTGGGCGCTGCGGTAAAACCTAAAGCTAAAAAAGGCGAGATAGAAATAGATGACTTATCGGAGCAACTCACTGAGCTAAAAGAAAGCTTTTTACACAATACATTAGGAAAAAAAGAGCTTAAAGCACACCAAAAGCAACAGAAAATCGAACAAAAAAAACGTGCTGCAGATGAAGCCAAACCACGCTTATACGTTATCGACTTTAACGGCAGTATGGATGCGCACGAAGTAGAAAGCCTCAGAGAGGAAGTCACTGCTATTATCTCTATTGCCGATGCGAGCAAAGATAAAGTATTGATCCGCCTAGAGAGTGGCGGCGGGGTTGTACATGGTTATGGGCTTGCAGCGTCGCAGTTACAACGGGTAAAAAATGCCGGTATTCCTTTGACTGTGGCAATTGATAAAGTCGCGGCGAGTGGCGGTTATATGATGGCCTGTGTTGCCGATGAAATTTTAGCGGCGCCATTTGCTATTGTTGGCTCAATTGGTGTGATAGCGCAAATTCCTAACTTTAATAAAGTCCTAAAGAAAAATGATGTAGAGCTTGAGCAGATCACGGCAGGGGAGTTTAAACGTACGCTAACATTATTTGGTGAAAATACCGATAAAGCCCGTGAAAAATTTCGTGAAGAAATTGAGCAAACCCATGATTTATTTAAAACCTTTGTGCGTACACAGCGCCAAGCTTTGAATATGGACTTGGTGGCTACTGGAGAGCATTGGTTTGCAACACAAGCGATAGAGAAAGGCTTAGTGGATATGATAAAAACCAGTGATGATGCGTTGCTTGAACAACAACACGAGCGCCAAATATACAAAATTAAATATAAGGTCAAAAAAGGCCTGAGTGATAAATTGGCATTGGGCTTTAGTAGTGCAGTAAATAAAGCCAGTGTAAATTTGCTCTCGAAATTTAAGGCTTTAAATCCTTAGGCGCAGAGTATATATGCAGAGTATAACTATATAAGCCGCGTTTTTAATCAGCTTATAAAAGCTCTTAACAGCAAAAAGCCTTGGCACTGCCAAGGCTTTTTATTAGTCAGTGATAAAAGTTATTTTATCGACTTATGATAATCTTCTAACTCTTTAGCGGCATTAGGATCATTAAACACGGCTTCATCTAATTGCCCCTCAGACTTTGCCACTACACACGTCACCATACAGTCACCGGTGATGTTGACTGCAGTACGTGTCATATCCAGTAATCGGTCAACACCAATAATAATTGCAATGCCTTCAACGGGTAAGCCAACTTGATTTAGTACCATGGCTAGCATTATTAACCCCACGCCAGGTACGCCGGCGGTGCCAACAGAGGCTAAGGTGGCCGTTAAAATAACCATTAAGTAGTCTGAAATTGTTAAGTCAACATTCCACACTTGTGCAATAAATACCGTGGCTACCCCTTGCATAATAGCAGTACCATCCATGTTAATGGTGGCACCTAACGGAATAGTAAACGAAGCAACCGAGTTATTAACTCCTAGTTTTTTGGTTGCTGTTTCGAGTGTAATAGGCATAGTGGCGCTTGAGCTTGAGGTACTAAAGCCAAATAAACAGGCGTGTTTCATCTTCTTTAAAAAGGTGACTGGATTTAAGCCAGTTAACATCTTAAGTAATACACTGTAATTTACAAAGGCATGAAACAGTAATGCGGCCACCACCACGAAGAAGTATTTAGCCAAGCTAACAATTAAGTTTAACTCTATGGTA
>NZ_JBFJHD010000228.1:0-4780 GCF_041613455.1 Pseudoalteromonas sp.
CGCTAATCGCCACACCAGCTATAAAAAAAGCTGCGCCAGCATACGTCCGCCGGTGATCAACAGTACACACGCAAAGACTTTTTTTAGTTTGCCCGCATCCAATTTTGCAGCTAATGACGCACCAAGCGGTGCAAACACCACTGTTAACGGCACAATACACGCAAAAGCAACTAGATTGACTAACCCCCATGTTCCCACGGGCGCATCAACGGGCGTAGTGCCTACAAGCAACATAGTGAGCGCACCGGGGAGTGAAATAATTAACCCGATTGCCGCCGCTGTACCAACAGCTTTATGGGCCGGGTAGTTATAAAGTGTAAGTAGTAGCACCGAAATCGTACCGCCACCAATTCCCACCATGGCACTAAAAAGACCAATCGAGGTTCCCATTGCACTTTGCCCTACGGTGGCGGGAAGTTCGCTATACAGCGCCGACTTACCGGTTCTAAATAACATATTGGCTGCTGATAACAACGCAATTAGGCCAAACAACACCGTGAGTACCGTGCCATCAATGCGCGTCACTAACCAGCTTCCCAACAAAACCCCTAAAAGAATAAATGCAGACCAGCGTTTTAACAGGCTAACATCGACATTGCCTTTTTGCTTATGTGAGCGAATTGAACTAATTGATGTGGGTACAATGGTGGCCAACGAGGTGGCGGTGGCCACTAACATGGCCGATTCAGGAGACACACCAAAACTTTGAAACAAAAAAAACAACACTGGGACGATAACAATCCCCCCACCTACCCCAAGCAAGCCTGCTAAAATACCTGCAAATGTACCGGTGGCAATCAACGCCAATAAAGTACTTAAATTATTGCCTATCAATTCAATCATATTCATTAATTATTACTTCTATTTTAAAGTGAAAAAGGCGGCTATGTTGTGCATAGCTAGCATTGTAAACGCGTATTACTAGTAAGCCTTTCGTTAACACAACCGAGACAGCTGCTGCCTGTAGACTCTTAAGCCTAGCAAGCAGTGATTGTGCACGTTAGTGAGCAGTTCATTGTAATTACAGTTGTTTAATGAATAAAAGTGATATAATTTCATCAACTAATGAATATCAATCATCATTATAACTACGTGACCGCAAGGAGTTAACCGGTGCTAGAAAGGATCCATTTAGAAATACTCACTGCCATTAAGCAACATGGTACCCTCACTAAAGCAGCAGAGTCGTTGCATTTATCGCAATCTGCATTAAGCCACAGCATTAAAAAATTAGAAGGACAAGTTGCTACCCCAATATGGAAAAAAGACGGACGTAACTTGCGCCTCACCGCAGCCGGTGAACACATTCAAACACTGGCCAATAGAGTGCTACCGCAGTTTGCGCATACTGAATTGTTACTAAAACAGATTGCCAAAGGTGAGTTAGGCTCACTACGTATAGGGATGGAGTGTCACCCGTGTTATCAATGGTTACTTAGAGTAATAGAGCCCTATTTAGAGCATTGGCCAGACATAGATATAGACGTAAAGCAGGAATTTCAGTTTGGTGCATTAGGCGCTTTACTCAGCTACGAAATAGACGTACTCATAACACCCGATCCGCTTTATAAACCTAAAATCAGCTATATACCCGTTTTTGATTATGAACATAGACTGGTTGTTGCCGAGTCCCACAAACTAGCCACGCAAGAATATGTTTTACCCGAGCAACTAAGTGATGAAGTATTGTTTAGTTACCCAGTCGAGCCATTAAGACTCGATATTTTTAGTCAATTTCTAAACCCAGCAAAGTGCTCTGTAAAAAAGCACAAAACCATTGAAACAACTGAAATTATGTTACAAATGGTCGCCGCGGGACGCGGTATTTGTGCCCTCCCCGGGTGGCTGGTAGACGAATATGCAAAAACAATGCCTATCAAAAGCGTAAGGTTTGGCGAGCAAGGTATTAATAAACAAATTTTTGTTGGCATTCGCAATAACGAACAACATATTGACTACTTGAATGACTTTATAGATCAAGCTAAAAAAACGACTTAAAAATTAAGGGACAGGCATATCTTTTATGATATTAAGTAAAATTAAGGGACAGGCATATATTTTATGATATTACTAAGTACAACCCTAACCATAAGTTGTGTGATTCATAGACATCATTTCACTTTTCTTAGTTGCAGGTCACGTTGATAATTTGATTGTTGAATACGCTCATTCTCTATCACGTAGTCAACGTGAACCTCTTCCCAAAGGGGCGTTTGCTCAAGGCGTTCACATACTATATCCATTGGTGTTTTCCCCTTGAATGAACCGTGTGCTCGTTGCCAGTTATAATAATGCTGCCACTCAGGTAATGTTTCATTTTTGAGTTCTTCTAGCTCTAAGTTAACAGTCGAATAAAACTCTTCTTTATCGGTTCTTTGTGAACGTTCAACCTTACCATTCAAATGAGGAGAGCCTGGTTTATTAGGACGGAATTTGATCCCATATTCCATCAGCTTACGCTGAACTTTCTCAGCAAAAAATTCTGTACCACGGTCAGTTTGTATACGTTGTATAGGAAATGGCATTTCCTCGATTACCTTATCGATGAAACTTAAGGTATTGGCTGCTGTTCTGCGTTTAAACACGTCTAACACCCGATATCTAGAGCAATCATCAATAGCAGTGTACTGGTAGATTCCTGGTGCAATTTTACATGTATCCATCTGTACGCGGTCACCAAGAGTAGGTCTTTCGTAACGAATGAAGTCTTTTTTCTTACGCTGAAATACTAGTGGCTTAACTTCATATTTGGTAAGCACTTTATGGATTGATGCAAGCGATAGTTCAAAATGATGCTCGCGAAGCAGTTCATTTTGAATTCTTCTCGCACCGAGCTTTCTTTCGCTTCTCAGGCTCAGAATCCACTCCTCTATTTGGTCATTAATTTTGGTATTTGGGGAGCTGTGAGGACGCCTAGAAACTTCCTGTAAGCCCTCTAAACCTTGTTCTTTATATCGACTTAACCACTTACGCAGAGTAGGCCTAGATATACCGCATCTACGGCACACCAGACCTGCATTTTTAGTTTCTTCGTAAAGCTTAATCCACTTTAAGCGCTGTCTAATTTCTCTGTTCATAAGGCCGTATTTTATTGAAACGATCTCTATGAATCATACACATAAGTAAACGTGCCATTCTTTGCTAATTTGATGAGTAGACACACTATTTTTCGTGTTATATCTCGTATAGTTTTAATTTTGTTGCTTCGTTCAAAGCATCTGGCAGCTAAAGGTGGACAAGTGAATGGATCTATTTAAATAGCGATTTCGTAGTTATCAATGAAGTTTTAAAGTGTCAGCCAGCCCCCTTGTACCATTTTACATCGTTCATTGCCGCTTGCTGCTTTAATCGTTGTTTACTGCCGGCGAAGTTTGAATATTGATGCATAAATCGCTGAATCGATTCAAGCCAATGTACTTGCTCTATATTTAAAGAATCGAGCACTTTTGGCGTGGTTTGCTTTATACAGCCAGCTTTACCTGGGGCTATTAGGCGACCACTCCACTCTAACAATTCAATGTAATCCCTTAGAGCAAAAGGAATACTGTGTTTTATATTACTTCCGCCGAATGGTTTTAACTGTGATGGTTGGTTTTTCTGGAAGCTATCTTCATGTTTAACAGGGGGATTAGTTTTAACTGTATCTTTATTAGTACAGCTTTTTAAATGCGCTAAACGTGCTTGAATTGAGGTAAAATTGCTCTCTTCTAGCCTATCGGCTATGTTTGCTCTAATCGGGTTTAAGTCTACATAAGCCATGCAACGTAGTACTGCCGTTTCATCTAATAATGCTTGCGATTTATAACGCCCTTCCCAGTACTTACCGGTACAGTTGTCTTCTTTATTCGCTTCGCGGGCAATATATTCATTAAGGTTTTTCATAAACCAGCTTATGTCGTAAAGCCGCTCGCGCCATTTAGCAATTATCTCACTAAAAAAGGCTAAATCTCCCTCACCCAACTGTTCACCATTTACGTAGCGGTCAACCATAGCGTGGCTATTATAAAGTTGATACCAACGCTCAATGACTTCTTCATCAGTCCAATCCAGTGCCTGCTGTTTATTAACGTTTACAACAAGATGGTAATGATTGCTCATAATCGCGTAGGCTGCAATTTCTATGGCGAAAATACTGCTTAGAAACTTTATGCGCTCAACCAGCCACTCTCTTCTGTGGTCGAAGTTTTTACCTGTGTATTTATCATCACCACACAAATAAGCACGCCTGACACACCGCGCTATTAAGTGGTAGTAAGAGGTCGATGCTAAATCAATGAGATTCTTTCTTGCCCTAGTCATAATATACAAACCAAATAACCACTGGATATAATAACAGTAGTTAATAAAAAAGGTTTTGCAAAATATTTTATGCCTGTCCCTTTAATTGTCTTAAAGAACATAATTGTTAGAATGCCCACCTATTACCCAATGAAGAGACACAATGGCAAACTTCAATACTCATCTTAATACTGCGCTAATCATCACAGGCTTAGCCTCAGCCACCTTATTATCTGCAGAACATATTGATTTAAAGGGCGCGCTCTGGTTATGGTTTTTAGGCTCAATCGGCGGTTTATTACCAGATATAGATTCAGATAACTCCACATCACTCGACACTGTTTTTAACTTATTTGCACTGAGCGCTGTATTACTGGTACTGCATTACATAACCACTGAGCTAATTATTAAAATTAGTTTTATCGAGTTAATAGTAATGCCGTTATTGGTTTATGGATTTATTAAATACATTATTAGACCCATTTTTGAATGGATCACAGTA
>NZ_JBFJHD010000229.1:0-4760 GCF_041613455.1 Pseudoalteromonas sp.
AGCTTTCTCTCAAGCTGGTCTAAAACAAGGATTTAGCGATACCCGTGGAACCATGTTTTTTGAAATTCAAAGGATACTCACAGAAAAAAAACCTAAAGCTTTCGTTCTGGAAAACGTAAAGCAGCTTCAGGGGCATGATAAAGGCCGCACCTTAAATACTATCTTAGATATTTTAAGAGGTAACTTTGATTTAGAAATACCGGATGATGTTCCTTTAAGTGAAGAAACAAGACATGCGCTATCAGAGAAATTAAATTATTGGGTTGATTATAAAGTACTTAGGGCGGGTGATTTTGGCGCTCCGCAAAACAGAGAGCGCGTGTTCATAGTCGGGTTCGATAAGAATTACTTTAAAGACTGTGATTTTGATGAGCTATTTGACTGGCCGACCCCACCTAAAACGCCAACAAGAGTAGGTGATATTTTAGAAGACTTAAGCACAATAGCTCCTAGTGACGATAAGTTCACAATATCGGAGAAATTATGGGCAGGCCACCAGCGTAGGAAAGAAGAGCATAAAACCAAAGGTAATGGCTTTGGGTACTCGTTGTTTAATGCTGAAAGTGAATACGCAAATACAATCAGTGCTCGTTACTACAAAGACGGCTCTGAGATTTTAATTGATCAGTCAGAACTTGGTAAACGCCCTCGAAAGCTAACGCCCAGAGAGTGTGCTCGATTACAGGGTTTTCCTGAAGAATATATTGTAGATTCAGTATCTCAGGGCCAAATATATAAGCAGTTTGGTAATTCTGTCTGCATGAAAGTTGTTGATGCTTTGGCCATACAAGTAACAGAGACTTTAAAACTTGCTGCAAGTATAAGTTTAATTAAAAAGGTATCCTAGCCTAAATCAATAAATACGACATATGTCGCTGAACACTGTCAATAAGGGCTATCTGGCCGATAGCCCTTACTATTCAAAACCTGACCAACTCATCAATTACAATCTCTTTCCCTTAATATTTCCATTATCCAAACATCAACTTCAGACCCAAGCCTAGCAACCGACTTAGTGCCTAGCAATGTTTTACTTTGGCTATGTATCCTTAGTCATAAACTCATAAATTGTTGAGCGGCCAAGTGATGTTTTTCGATTACTTCTTTTAATTTGATTAAACTTATGGAGTTTCTTCAGTTGGTTATTGGCTGACGCTCTGTGCTGAATAATTTTAACTGGCAATTCTAAATACCCAAACCACCTTAAGATGCGAGGTCCAGTTGGAATTAAAAGCGTTTTAGGCAAGGCATTGATTGCAAGTAATAGTGGCTCTATTGCTAAAATTAATAACGCAGTATAAATCGCTTTAAAACCAACCCATCGGGCGTTTCACAACAGCTTGTTTGCTACGTTGTTGCTATTTAAAGCGCATGTCATTATTACAAAATAACGCTTTGCTATTCACCCAGTGAAACGCTGGGCTATGTATCGTGAGGTGGTTTGGGTATTATTGCGCTATACTGGCGCAAATTTTTTCAGATAAGACATTATGGCGCTTAAATCTACCATTATGAAGGTGCAGTTGTCGCTTAGCGATATGGACCGCCACGTTTACCAAGACTTTAATTTAACTTTGGCGCAGCACCCGTCAGAAACTGAGCAACGGTTGATGATCCGCTTGCTGGCGTTTGCACTGAATAGTTGTGATGGTTTAGAGTTTACCAAAGGCTTGTGTGCCGACGATGAACCTGAGCTGTGGCATAAAAATTACAGCGAAGAGATAGAGCTGTGGATTGAGCTGGGGCTGCCAGACGATAAGCGGATTAAAAAAGCCTGCAATAAAGCAAAAAAAGTGGTGCTTTATACCTATGGTGAAAACAACCAAGCTATTTGGTGGCAAAAACAGCAGGCTAAACTCCGTGACTTTAACAACCTCAGTGTGTTTAGTTTAGACTTTGCGACCACGCAAGCATTAGCCAATTTAGTCGATCGTAATATTAAGCTGGCTATTACCATTCAAGATGGTGAAATGTGGGTGAATACCGACACCACCAATATTGAAATAAAGCCACAGCAATTAATGTGATCATAGAGGTGTTATGAAAGTGAATCGAGTGGTGGTATTACATGGCTTATATATGTCGGGTTTGGTGATGCGACCGCTATGCTCGCGGCTTGAAAAATCGGGCATGGAGGTATTAAACCTCACCTATAGCACACTGACCCCCAACCGCAGCGCCATTTTTAAACAAATTGATGACTTTATTGCTGACCAACCTAGTGCGCTCGTTTGCCATTCAATGGGAGGGCTGATTGCCCGCGCCTATTTAGAAGAAGCTTCAGCTGCCAGCCAACTGGTTAAAAAAGTAATTACCTTAGGTACCCCGCATCAAGGCAGTCATATTGCTCATAAAATGAAGCAAAAAGGCTTTGAAGCACTGTTAAAAAATAGCGTTGAGTTTTTACTTTGTGAAAACGGTAATTGGCCGTTTAAGGCCAAATTGTACAGTGTTGCAGGCGATTTACCGATTGGACTAATGCCATTGATTGCCAAGGGCAGCCGTTCTGATGGCACCGTATTGCTTGATGAAACTAAACTAAAAGGCATGGCCGAACATAAGGTGTTTCATTTAAGTCATACCAGTATGATTTACTCGCGCCAGGTTGTTGATTACATTTTAGCGCGCTTAAACGACTAACCACTCCTTGTGTTTGCGCCCATATGTACATCATGAGCACAGCAATGGCGCAATAAGTTGCCAACTTATCTCAATAACTCCATGACAAAAAAGCCGCCCTTGTATAAAGTGAGCTATAGCGCACAATTTAAACAACTCATTAATTTTTTACCGCACAGGGGTAGTATTTTAACTAATCCGACCCATGTCTATTAATAAGTTAGCGCGTGAGTAATATTAATTAATAGCTAAAAACTATCAATGTTATAAATATAAACAATTTTACTAATTAATGTGAATAGCTAATAATTGTAAACAGTTAAAAAATCACGGTTATTTAAGGAGCAAACAATGTCACAGGTAAACGCAATTGGTTTAAACAGTGCTAAAAGTGAAGAAGTTATTAACTCACTCAACACCTTACTAAGCAGCTATCAAATTCAGTATATGAACGCGCGTGGTTTTCATTGGAATATTAAAGGCCGTAACTTTTTTGAATTACACGTAAAGTTTGAAGAAATTTACAACTTATTATTAGTCAAAGTTGACGAAGTCGCTGAGCGTATTTTAACGCTCGATGGTGCGCCACTGCACGCGTTTTCAGATTACTTAGCGGTCAGCAAAATTAAAGAAGCTAAAGGCATTAGTGATGGTGTGATCGCGGTAGAAAACCTACTGGCCGGTTACAGCACGTTAATACAAATGCAGCGCGAAATTTTAACCCTTGCCGGCGATGCGGGCGACGAAGGTACTGCAGCGTTAATGAGTGACTACATTTCAGAACAAGAAAAACTAGTGTGGATGCTGAAAGCCTACCTAGATTAAACACCATAGCGACATTACGGCAATAATAAATGGCCGTAACAAACAAAAACATCGGCTACATTATGTAGCCGATGTTTTTTTATGCTGAATAAAAGCTACATTTAGCTTTGCAGTAAGGCAATAAAAAAGGCCATTTCCAGCGCTTTTTCTTCCAAACTTTTAAAACGCCCCGATGCGCCACCGTGCCCCGCATCCATATCGGTTTTAAACACTAAAATATTATTATCGGTTTTCAGCTCACGCATTTTAGCCACCCACTTCATTGGCTCCCAATATTGCACTTGTGAATCGTGCAAGCCTGTGGTGATAAGCATATGCGGATAGTCTTGAGCGCTAATATTATCGTACGGCGAATACGCGGCAATCACATCATAAAAGTGTGGATCATTGGGGTTGCCCCACTCATCATATTCGTTGGTAGTAAGCGGAATACTCTCGTCCAGCATAGTGGTTAACACATCTAAAAATGGCACATGACAACCCACAGCTAAATACAGCTCAGGAGCTTGATTAACCACGGCGCCCATTAATAAACCACCGGCACTGCCGCCAGACGCAAACACCTTATTTTTATCGGCGTAACCTTCAGCAACCAGTGCTTTAGTGACATCAATAAAGTCGTTAAAACTATTTTGCTTATGCTGTTTTTTTCCTTGCTCATACCAATGGCGGCCCAACATTTCGCTACCACGTACATGGGCAATCACATAGACAAAGCCCCGATCTAGCAAGCTTAATGAACCGCTTGAAAAGCTAGGATCTATAGTGTAACCATAAGCGCCATAGCCATATTGAAACAACGGATTGGTGCCATCTTTTTTAAAACGGTCTTTACGGTACACTAACGACACCGGCACCTTTACACCGTCTCGTGCAGTGACCATTAAGCGCTCTGACTGATAGTGCTCGGCGTTAAAACCACCTAATACTTGTTGCTGTTTTAGTAAGGTTTTTTTACCACTGGTTAAATCAACGTCGTATAACGAGCCGGGTGTGGTTAAGCTTGAATAGTAAATGCGCGCAGTGCGCGATGCCGGCTCTGGATTCATTGCAATTGCAGCATAATAACAGGGATCGTCAAACGCCAGCGCCATACGCTCGCCTTGGTTATTTACAACCACAAACCGCGCTTGTCCTTGCTCACGCTCACTCAATACTAAAAAGTCGTTAAACAGTTCTACGCCTTCTAGCAACACATCGTCGCGATGGGGCGTATGCTCTATCCACTGGGTTTTATCGGCAATTGTGCTACTGGTTGCGGTCATTAAGCGAAAGTTTTTTTCTCGCCAATTAGTCACTATGTAAAAAGTATCACC
>NZ_JBFJHD010000230.1:0-4671 GCF_041613455.1 Pseudoalteromonas sp.
ATTAATTGCGTTTATGCTGCTCAGTGCCTGCAGCGGCAGACCCGACACCGCGGGCATAACGCTGCAGCAAAGTAACCACACATATAACCAACAGCTGCGCGTTGATAACCCAGAGCTTGGTAAAAAGTTGGTGATCAGCGATGTTAAAACACGGCAAACCAATCAGTTAACTGACGTTGTTGTTACCCTGAGTAGCCTGTATAAAAAGTCACAGTATTTACAATATCAATTTAATTGGTACGACAAAGATGGCTTTATTATTAAGGGTAACCACTCCCCTTGGCAGGCGATTACCTTGTTTGGTTTTGCAAAAGTGCAATTACCCGCTTTAGCACCTAGCCCCGATGCGGTAACGTTTTCACTGGCAGTAACAGCCGTATCAACTGACGCCCAAGAATTTAAAGAATAAAGGAACAAATGATGAATATAAGCAAACAATTTACAACCGTATCAAACGCCGCACTGCTGGGATTAACGGCTTTAGTATTAACTGGCTGTGCCAATAAAGCGGTCGTCAGTTATGGCGATGCACAAGCAGTAGAAACCACCGATGTTAATTTTGGCTCAACCGATTTACAACGCGTCGCCAGTCAAATGACCGACTCATTGTTAAGCTCGCCGGTGGTGGGCACAATGACCGCAAATACACGCCCAGTGGTGTTCGTTGAGCGTATCAAAAACAAAACCAGTGAACACATAGACACAGAGTCAATCACCGATTCTATTTCTACGCAGTTGCTCCGCAGTGGTAAATTTAGGTTTGTTGATATGACACGTGTTGAAGCGGTACGTGAGCAACTTAAATTTCAAAATGAAGATGCGTTAGTTAATCCTGCATCTGCCGTGGCGTTTGGGAAACAAATTGGTGCGCAATATATGCTGTATGGCAACTTATCGAGCATTGTTAAGTCAAATGCTGATAAATCAGACGTTTACTATAAATTCACGATGCGCTTAATGGATATGCAAAGCGGTTTAGTAGAATGGGCTGACGAAACAGAGATCCGTAAAACCAAAGAAAAATCAACCTTTGGCTGGTAGCCAATAGGAGTTAGCGATGAAAACACTCACACTATTGATCTGTGCATTAGTCACTTTTAGTGCGCCTACCCTGGCGCAATACGAGCGCAATAAAGCGGTCGCCGTACAACACGTGTTGTTTGGTGATGTTCAGTCGGTACGTAATATTACCGAGCAAGAGCTGATCAGAGATAAAAACAGTGGCTGGAAAACATTTGGTGGCGCCTTGCTTGGCGGGGTGATCGGTAACCAATTCGGTGGCGGTAGTGGACGCACCGTCGCAACTATTTTAGGCTCAGTGATTGGCGGTAATGTTGCACATAACCAACAACAAAAGCACTATTATCAACAATCTCACCTTGTTGAACTACTAATACAAGTAGAAAACGGCGAGCAATATATGGTGGTGCAAGACTTAGATCCCATGATGCGCTTTAACAAAGGGGATAATGTGCGATTAGTGTATTTAACCGATAACACGGTTCGTGTAGACAAAGCCTTTTAGCGGCTGCTGTAAATGAAAAAACGAGCCTCATGGGCTCGTTTTTTTGCTCTGCGAGAGCTAAGCTTGACGATAATCTTTAAAAAAGCGCTGCATTTTCAACATCGCGTCTGATAAGTCGTCTTTATTTGGTAAAAATACTAATCTAAAGTGATCGGGCTCTGGCCAATTAAATGCGCGCCCATGCACCAGTAATATTTTTTCTGCTTTGAGTAAGTCGTACATCATCTGCTCATCGCTTTTAATATTAAACTTCGCCGTGTCAACTTTAGCAAACGCATACAAAGCCCCTTTAGGCTTTTTACAGCTAATGCCATCAATCGCATTTAAACCGCGCCACGCTATATCGCGTTGTACATAGAGGCGCCCGCCTGGGTTTATCAGACTATCAATCGATTGTACGCCACCAAGTGCTTGCTGAATGGCGTATTGCGCAGGTACATTAGCGCACAAACGCATCGACGATAACATATCAAGACCAATACGCAGATCAGCCATCACGGAGGTGCGGCCACTTAATACTATCCAGCCCATTCTTAAGCCCGCAGCACGGTACGTTTTCGCTAAGCCATTAAAGGTAATAATCGGTACATCATCACACAAGGCACCAATTGACGAATGGCTCATGCCGTCATATAAAATCTTTTCGTAAATTTCATCACTTAATAACAGTAAGTTATGCTCACGCGCAAGCTCAATGAGTTGCAGCAGCAAGTCATCACTGTACACCGCCCCAGTGGGATTATTGGGGTTGATCAATACCAGTGCTTTGGTTTTTGAGGTGATTTTACTTTTGATATCGGCAATATCCGGAAACCAATCCTGCTCTTCATCACACAGGTAATGCACCGGATTGCCCCCAGCAAGTTTAACCGCCGCGGTCCACAGTGGATAATCGGGAGCCGGGATCAACACTTCATCATCATTATTGAGCAAGGCTTGAGTCACCATTTGAATAAGTTCACTCACACCATTGCCAATATAAATTTTGTCGACGTCTAAGTTATGTAACCCACGTTGCTGGTAATGCTGATAAATAGCAACTCGCGCTGAATAAAGCCCCTTTGAATCACAATAGCCTTGGGCTGAATATAAATTGCGAATGATATCGCGGTGCATGTCTTCTGGCATATCAAAACCAAAAGCTGCTGGGTTACCAATATTTAACTTTAATACTTTTTGACCTTCGTCTTCCATTTTTTTAGCTTGTGCTAAAACCGGTCCACGAATGTCATAACAGACACCGTCTAATTTATGACTTTTTTTTATTTCTGACATTACAACCTCTAACGGGCAAGAGAACCCCTAGAATAGCGTAGTAAAGAGGTAAAACACTAGTAAATTTAGTGGCTTAAAACTGAAAAAAATTCAACACCTCACGCGTGCTCTGTAGCACTCAATTATCGCGCTGCTAACCAGTTCTTCAGTAACGTATGTGAGCCAGTTACTTGCGTCATTAATTGCTGAGAAGCGCTGATAGCAGCTGCTAGGTCATCATTATTTAGCTGCTGCTCTATGGTGCCGGCCACTTCGGCTAAGCTAACCGCGCCAAACTGCGCCGCGTTCGACTTTAAACTGTGCGCATGGCGTATTGAGGCTTCTTTATCGTGGCCAATTGTGGCAAGCACTTCAGAGCCTAATCGTTCAAATTCACTACAGCAAAACTCTAAGGTAACTGCAAACTGCTCTCCCAATAGCGACTCCATACTTTCCAATGCTGATTCATTGATATTTATTTCAGACATTTTTGATCCTTAAAACATGTTTTATCGTTCAATATTAATTTATAACACTCTATAGCTTAGCGTAAAATAAGCCAACTTAATTACGTTATAAATGTATAATTAGCAGCAACACAATCACCCGATAAGTAGTTAAAATGGCACGCTCTCTTTGTAATGTTTGTAACTTTGCACTTAACAGCTGTGTATGTGCGGCGGTTAGCTTGCTCAACAATCACGTTAAGGTCATTATTTTACAGCACCCTAGCGAACAAAAAGTAACTAAAAACACCGCTAAATTATTACCGCTCAGTTTAACCAACTGCCAAATAATTCACGGTGAGAGTGAGGCTGACTTTACGCAACTTAATAGCTTGCCAAGCCGTAGCACGGTCTTACTGTACCCACACCAACACGCTATTTTTCTTGATGATAAACCGGCACTCAGTGCGCTTGAGCCAATAACGCATTTAATTGTGATTGATGGTACCTGGAAAAAAGCTTACAAAATATTACAGCTCACGCCGCTGTTGCAACAGTTCACCGCGGTAAGTTTTAAGCAATTACCAAAAAATAAATATGCTATACGCAAAGCGCCGCGCGCCGATAGCCTGTCAACCCTTGAGGCCATTGCTCATAGCTTACAGCTAATAGAAGGGCTTAACCCCGCCCCGCTGTATGCCTTGCTGGATGCGTTAATAGATAAACAAACTGCCCTAATGCCGCCACACGTGAAAGCCCGTTATTTCGCGCCAAACGAGTGAAACGGTTGTAATGCATCGTTATCAATCTCGACTTAAACGCGGTTTTAACCGCCAAGGGCCCGATTACCGCTTTGACGATCAAGTTGACTTTAGTGATATCAGAACCACCTTTGGTTTTAGATCTATGGTCGTCGGTAAATGGGTAACGAAAGAAGAGCGTTTTATCAGTGCCAATTTAATTTATGATGCGCTGGCCGATTTAGCGCAAATACTGCATTTGCCACCCACAGCCATAGGCCTGCGCGGGAAGCTTAACTTTGCCTTTGGTCACGGTGGGCAAAAAGATGTACAGGCGCATTATAATGCCGCAAGTCAAACCTTGGCGTTAGCTAAAAATGCCGGTGCAGGCGCGCTTGCCCACGAGTGGTTTCATGCCTTTGACCATCATATTAGCGCGCATTTATTTAGCAATAAGCCACGTTTTGGTTTTGCCTCTAAATTGTGGTTAGCAAACACGGCTATGGTAGCGCACCCTCTGAACCATGCGCTAAATGAGTTTTATAAACAGGTGTTTTTAGATCAACAGGGCTTAACGGCAAACTCCTTTGTAGAACGCTGTATTGCATTTGATAAAGCCCACAAGCTGCATTACATGAGTTTACCAGAGGAGTTAGCAGCACGGTGTTTTGAAGCCTGTATTGCCAGCCACCCGCAGATAAAAAAT
>NZ_JBFJHD010000231.1:0-4614 GCF_041613455.1 Pseudoalteromonas sp.
AGCTAAAATTTTAACTTAGTGTATGTTAAAAGCTACGTTTATAACCTAAACATTAGCACTAAGTGGTAATAATTTATAGTCAAAACAAAGTGTTTAAATATCAGCCGCTAGTTCTCAGAAAAACTTAACTGACTTGTAATATACATGGGGTAGCAGGGAAATGATAAGGGCTAGGTTCTAGGTTTTAGGTACTAGGTTCGAGGCGCTTAGCCCGCCGCTCTTAGCCTGATGCACGAAGCACGAGAACCGTAGCTGGTTTTTTGCTGTCTGATTGCTAGGCTGCTATTTTCTTTGCCGCAGAAACGATAAAAGGGCCTTGCGGCCCTTGGTGAAGTATCGTTCAAGTCAGATAGTGCTTTAACCCCTTAAAGCGCTATCTTATTGTTTTGCAACAGAGGTTCGTCTCATTAAGTTTCTAAGCTAGTGAGAGGAAAAAACCCGCAATTGCTGCGCTCATCAGGTTAGCCATAGATCCTGCTAACACTGCTCTGAGCCCTAAGCGCGCGATATCCTTTCGCCGACTTGGCGCCATACCGCCCAGTCCACCTAGTAAAATGGCTATCGATGATAAGTTAGCAAAGCCACACAGTGCAAAAGTAACAATTGCTTGTGTATGCGCACTTAACGTATCGCGATAATTTATAAAGTCTAAGTAAGCAACAAATTCATTCACTACTAACTTTTGACCAATAAAGCTTCCCGCTATGAATGCTTCATGCCATGGCACACCAAGTAACCATGCAACCGGAGCAAATACATAACCTAAAATTTCTTGTAGCGTAAGCGTTGGGTAATCAAACCAACCGCCAATACCGCCTAATAAACCGTTTAATAACGCAATCAGTGCTACAAACGCTAGTAGCATGGCACCCACATTAAGCGCTAAATGCATGCCGCTGGCCGCACCCGATGCCGCTGCATCAATTACGTTTACCGGTTTATCATCGTCTAAATCTAAATCGGCTAAATTATCTTTAGGTGTTTCTGTTTCTGGCACAATCATTTTGGCCATTAAAAATCCACCCGGCGCCGCCATAAAGCTGGCTGCAATTAGGTATTTAAGCTCTATACCTATAATAACGTAACCGGCCATTACTGAGCCTGCCACGGTGGCTAAACCACCTACCATTACTGCAAACAATTCCGATTTGGTCATGGTGGCAATAAATGGCTTAACAATTAGTGGCGCTTCGGTTTGGCCAACAAAAATATTAGCGGTTGCCGAGAGTGATTCGGTGCGCGAAGTGTTTAACAGTTTTTGTAACGCGCCGCCCAAAATCTTAATAATCCAATCCATAATGCCTAAGTGATACAACACAGCCACTAAGGCTGAGAAGAACACAATAACCGGCAATACTTGAATGGCAAAAATAAACCCTAATGTGTCTTGTGACGCCAGTGGACCAAATAAAAAGCCGATGCCGTCGTTGGCGTAGCCAATCACTGACGAAACACCACGAGACATAGCCGCTAAGGCGTTTTTACCGGCATCAAAAAACAAGACAAAGCCGCCAATCACAACCTGCATTACAAAGGCAATGCCCACGGTTCTAAAACTAATTGCTTTACGATTGGTTGACGCTACAAAGGCAATACTTAGCAGCACAACCATGCCCACTAAGCTCATAAATGTTGTCATACAAATGTTTCCCGTTATTATTCTTGTAAAATGTCTTTAATTTTACTTTTTATAATATCAATCGCAACGCGATTCATACCGCCTCTAGTCACAACTAAATCTGCATTATGTTTTGAAGGCTCAATAAATTGATAAAACATCGGTCTAACAGTTGCCTGATATTGATCAACAACAGATTGTAACGTTCTGCCTCTTTTCTCCATGTCGCGTTGCATTCTACGCATTAAGCAAATATCTAGCGGTGTATCGATAAACACCTTGATATCAAATTCTTTGTTTAGCGCTTTATCGCTGAGTAATAAAATGCCCTCAACAATCAAGATTTGCGCCGCTGCCACTTTACGTGTAGTTTCACTACGCGTATGTTGCGAGTAGTCGTACATTGGTACTTCAACAGACTCACCGTTACGAAGCTGCGTTAAATGCTGTAGCATTAACTTATGTTCAAATGCATCTGGATGGTCGTAATTCGTTTGCGTACGGTGTGCCATAGGCAAATGCGACTGATCCTTATAATAAGCATCTTCTTCAATAATGGCGATAGCGCCTGGTTCCAGTTCGTTAACCAATTCTTTGTATATAGTTTGGCTAAAAAGAGATTTCCCTGACGCTGATGCGCCAGCAATGGCTATAATTGTTCGTGTCACTAAAGTTCTCACCCACACAGGAGATATATTGTTGGTAGATCACAATAGCAAAAAAGACACGATTAATCTCTTTTGCATCGCTTAAGAACGTAAATTTATAATGTTTGCGGTATATGTCACAGGACTTATGTCCTGTACGGTAAAATCGAAGAGCGGATAAAGTAACCGCTTATAATTAAGGAAGGTCACAATGGCAAGAGCAATTATCTTAATGGCAGACAGTTTAGGGATCGGGGCTGCACCCGATGCCGATAAATTTGGTGATCTCGGTGCTAATACGTTCGCACACCTACTCAACGCCTATTATGAAGAAACGGGAAGCGCTTTAGCGTTACCTAACCTGTCAAAATTAGGACTTGTTGACGCCTGTGAAGCGGCCGGTAAAGAGCCTTGCTTAATTAGCGACCGTCAAGCGCCACAGGGTGCTTGGGGCTATGCTAAAGAGCTTTCAAGTGGTAAAGACACCCCTTCTGGCCATTGGGAAATGGCTGGTGTACCGGTGTTGTTTGAGTGGGGCTATTTTCCTAAGCAACCGCCCAGCTTTCCGCAACAATTTGTTGATGAACTAATCGCACGAAGCGATATTCCTGGCATTTTAGGCAATTGCCATGCATCAGGCACCACTATTTTAGAACAGCTAGGTGAAGAACATATCAAAACAGGTAAACCCATCTGTTACACCTCGGCTGACAGCGTATTTCAAATAGCCGCGCACGAAGAATCATTTGGCTTAGAAAAACTTTATCAGGTATGCGAAATTGCACGGTCGTTGCTTGATGAAATGAATATAGGACGAGTGATAGCGCGGCCATTTTTGGGCACAAACAATGAAAACTTTGCCCGTACCGGTAATCGTCGTGACTATTCGGTGTTACCGCCAGCGCCGACATTACTTGATAAATTGGCCGCTGACGGCGGTGAAGTGATCAGCATAGGTAAAATTTCAGATATCTATGCACATCAGGGAATTACGCAAAAGCACAAAGCCCCTGGCTTAATGAATTTGCTTGAAAAAACCAGCGAAGTGATGCAAACAGCGCCACAGCACAGCTTGATTTTTACTAACTTAGTTGATTTTGACGAAAAGTTTGGTCATCGCCGTAACCCTGTTGGCTACGCAAAAGCGTTAAAAGAATTCGACGATTATTTGCCCACTATTTTAGCGCAATTAAATGCCGATGATTTACTAATTATTACTGCCGATCATGGTTGTGATCCGACCTTTCCAGGTACGGAG
The DNA here is from genome assembly GCF_041613455.1 of Pseudoalteromonas sp. GTDB lineage: Bacteria > Pseudomonadota > Gammaproteobacteria > Enterobacterales > Alteromonadaceae > Pseudoalteromonas. The sequence goes on from NZ_JBFJHD010000231.1 coordinate 3,524, forward strand.
CATACCCGTGAATATGTACCAGTTATTGCTTATCAACCGGGTATGCGTAACACCCCGCTTGGTGAGCGCAATAGTTTTGCAGACATAGGTCAAACCCTGGCACAGTGGTTTAATTTATCTGCACTTGAATATGGCGACAGCTTTGTAAATAAGCTAAAGCAAACTAAAAAGGAAAACAATTCATGAGTACACCGCATATCAGTGCAAACCTTGGTGATTTTGCCGAAACAGTATTAATGCCAGGCGATCCGTTGCGGGCACAATATATTGCCGAAAACTTTTTAGATGACGCCGTGCAAGTAACCGGCGTACGTAATATGTTTGGCTTTACCGGCACTTATAAAGGTAAAAAAGTTAGCATTATGGGCTCAGGCATGGGTATTCCCTCTATGTCTATTTACGCTCGCGAGCTAATTGTAAGCTATGGGGTGAAAAACATTATTCGTATTGGTACCTGTGGCGGCATTGGTAGCGACATTAAAATTCGCGACGTTATTTTTGCCCAAGGCGCCTGTACCGACTCAAATGTAAACCGTGCCCGTGTACGTGGCACCGACTTTGCGGCGATTGCAGATTTCGATTTGCTATTAAACGGTGTAAATGCTGCTAAAGATTTGGGTATTAAAGCAAAAGTAGGTAATGTATTTACCACCGACACTTTTTATCAAGCAGACGATACCTTTTATAAAGATTTAGATAAATTAGGGGTGCTGGCTGTTGATATGGAAACCGCCGGTTTATATGGCGTAGCTGCTGAATATGGTGCAAAAGCCATGGCATTATTTACCGTGAGCGATCATGTTATTACCCATGAAGCCACACCAGCAGAAGAGCGTCAAAGCACCTTTAACGAAATGGTTAAAATTGCCCTCGAGTCTATTTAATTCGCGACAGGCAATGTTTAAAAGTTCCTTGGTAACGTATTCACTTAATTTTGGAGACACGCCCAAAGTGAAGTGAGACTAAACCCCCAAAGCCGCATTTATGCGGCTTTTTTTATTGTAGGCTTCGGGCTTCGGGCTTCGGGCTTCGGGCTTCGGGCTTCGGGCTTCGGGCTTCGGGCTTCGGGCTTCGGGCTTCGGGCTTCGGGC
>NZ_JBFJHD010000232.1:0-4604 GCF_041613455.1 Pseudoalteromonas sp.
ATGCGCAAAATTACTGAAGAAGGCGTGTTATTTAGCTCACCGGTAAACGGTGAAAAAATTATGATGACGCCAGAGTCATCAATGCAAGTACAGCGTGACTTAGGCTCAGATATTGTAATGATATTTGATGAATGTACGCCATACCCTGCCACCGAAAAAGAAGCGAAAGACTCTATGGAGTTGTCGCTGCGCTGGGCTAAACGCTCAAAACAAGGTCATGGTGATAATCCATCTGCTTTGTTTGGTATTATTCAAGGTGGTATGTACCCTGAATTACGGGCACAATCGCAAGCCGGCCTTGAAGAAATTGGTTTTGATGGTTATGCCTTAGGTGGATTATCTGTGGGTGAGCCCAAAGCTGAAATGATCAATATTTTAGATCATTGCGCTTATAAAATGCCTGCAGACAAACCACGTTACTTAATGGGTGTCGGTAAGCCAGAAGACTTAGTCGAGTCGGTGCGCCGTGGTATCGATATGTTTGATTGTGTGATGCCAACCCGTAATGCGCGTAACGGTCATTTATTTATTACCACTGGCGTGGTTAAAATACGTAACGCGGTACATAAAACAGATGCCGGCCCACTGGATCCTGAGTGTGATTGCCATACTTGTACTAATTACTCGCGCGCGTATTTGCATCACCTTGATAAATGTAATGAAATATTAGGTGCACGATTAAACACTATTCATAACTTACGATACTATCAACGTGTTATGGAAGGTTTACGCAATGCAATTAGTGCGGGTAAGTTAGACGAATTTGTTGCCGATTTTTATGCTCGCCGTGGCCAAGAAGTGCCAGAGCTTGCAGATATTAATTAAAATTTAAAATTAAAGAGGAAGTACCATGAGTTTATTTATTTCAAATGCACACGCAAGTGCCGGAACAGCAGCCGCAGGTGGCGGTATGGAAATGCTAATTATGTTAGCAATTTTCGGTTTGGTTTTTTACTTTTTGATCTACCGTCCTCAAGCGAAGCGTGTAAAAGAGCACAAAAGCTTAATGAGCGCGATGGCGAAAGGTGATGAAGTGCTAACCCAAGGTGGTTTAGTGGGTAAAATTACCAAAATTTCAGACGACAAAGACTTCATTGTTATTTCATTGAATGAGCAAGCTGAAGTTACAGTACAAAAATCGGCGGTTTCTGCCGTATTGCCAAAAGGCACAATGAAGTCGCTATAAAAATAATAAGGACGACCCCGTGTTAAACAAGTTTCCACTTTGGAAGTATTTACTTGTTTTAGCTGTGGTAGCTATTGGCCTTTTATATGCCTCTCCGAACTTGTATGGCCGTGATCCGGCCATACAAGTTTCTGGCGCTAAAGGTGCTGATGTTGACCTCAGTGTATTAGACAAAGTAAATGCCGCCCTCAAACAAGCAAATGTCAGTGTAAAATCAACAAAACTTGAAGATGGACAAATTTTAGTTCGTTTTAAAAACGTTGAAGAGCAGCTAAAAGCGCAAGATCTCCTGCGTAACTCGCTGAGCGATGACTACATATCAGCTATTAATATGGCCCCAGCGCAACCGGCTTGGTTAAAGTCGCTAGGCGGCAACCCAATGAAGCTTGGTCTAGATTTAAGTGGTGGTGTACATTTCACTATGGAAATCGACATGGCGACAGCGGTTGATAACCAGCTAGAGCAAATGGAACAAGATTTTCGTAGCGACTTACGTGAAGAAAAATTACGTTACCGCAGTGTACGCCGTGTAGCGGGCTCTGATCGTATGCGGGTAGAAATGCGTAACGAAGACGATAAAGATGCCGCAGAGCGCTTGTTAAAGTCTCGTTACCCATTAAATGAATACATTGACGATAGCAGCAACGATAACGCGTTTTATGCCACCATGAGTGAGCTAAAGCTTAAAGAAATTCGTGATTACGCTATTAAGCAAAACGAAACCATTATTCGTAATCGAATTAACCAAATTGGTGTGGCTGAACCAAACGTACAGCGCCAAGGTGCTGAGCGTATTATAGTGCAGTTACCGGGTATTCAAGACACTGCTCGCGCGAAAGAAATTTTAGGTGCAACGGCTACGCTTGAGTTTCGTGAAGTAGACGAAAACGCCGATATTAGCGCGGCTGCGCAAGGTCGTATTCCACCGGGTACTGAAATGATCATGAGTCGCGATGGTTACCCTGTGGTGCTTAAAAAACGCATCATCCTTGAAGGCAGCCACATAACGGGCGCGCAATCGGGTGCCGATGAATATCAGCGTCCACAAGTGAGTATTTCGCTCGATAGCAAAGGTGGGGCAAAAATGAATGCCTTTACCAAACGTGCTATTGGTAAGCGCATGGCTACAGTATTTATTGAGTACAAGCCATCAGGCAAAAAAGATGCTAACGGTAAAGCACTACCACCAATTAAGGTGGAAGAAGTGATTAACGTGGCAACCATTCAAGCACGCCTTGATCGTTCGTTCCGTATTACCGGCATTGATAACCCAGCCGAAGCCCATAACTTAAGCTTACTATTACGTGCTGGTGCATTAGTTGCGCCGATTCAAATTGTTGAAGAGCGTACCGTAGGGCCAAGCTTAGGCCAAGAAAACATTGCGGCAGGTATGACCGCAGTAGCGCTTGGCTTTGCCTTTGTACTGGCCTTTATGCTTATTTATTACAAAGGCTTTGGTATGGTTGCTAACTTAGCGTTGGCTGCTAACTTAGTGCTTATTATTGGTGTGATGTCGTTAATTCCAGGCGCAACACTGACGCTGCCAGGTATTGCCGGTATTGTGTTAACCGTTGGTATGGCGGTTGATGCTAACGTGCTTATTTTTGAGCGTATTCGCGAAGAGTTGGCCGATGGCCGGAGTCCGCAACAAGCGGTTCACTTTGGTTACGACAGTGCCTTTAGCACCATTTTTGATGCCAATATTACCACCTTGATTGCTGCGGTTATTTTGTTTGCTGTAGGCACTGGCCCTATTGCCGGCTTTGCAGTAACACTGGCGATTGGTATTTTAACGTCAATGTTTACCGCGATTATTGGTACCCGTGCGATTATCAATTTATTCATCGGTGGTAAACGTGTTGATAAACTTTCAATTTAAGGAGCTGACATGCAAATTTTAAATATGGGTAGTAAAACCCTGAAATTCATGTCGCTGCGTAAAGTGGCAATGGGTTTTTCAACACTATTAATTTTAGCGTCATTGATATCGGTGTTTACTAAAGGCTTAAACTTCGGTTTAGACTTTACCGGTGGTACCGCCGTTGAAGTGGGCTTTTCGCAACCGGCCGACTTGAAAAAAGTGCGTAACGTACTGGCTGAAAACGGTTTTGCTGATGCATCAGTGCAATTATTTGGTTCAAGCCAAGAAATTTTAGTGCGCTTAGCACCGCGTGGTGATGATGTTAAAGCGGAAGTGATTGGCAACCAAGTAATCGCAGCACTAAAATTAGCAGACGACAGTGTGGTCATGCGCCGTATTGAGTTTGTTGGCCCAAGCGTAGGTGAAGACTTAAAAGAGCAGGGTGGCCTAGCCATGTTAACTGCGCTTATTTGTATTCTAATTTACGTGGCATTTCGCTTTGAATGGCGCTTTGCTGTGGGCGCGGTAGGCGGCTTAATTCATGATGTTATGATCACTATTGGTTTGTTTTCGGTATTAGGTTTAGAGTTTGACCTCACCATATTAGCGGCTATTTTAGCGGTAATAGGTTACTCACTTAACGATACGATTGTAGTGTCTGACCGTATTCGTGAAAACTTCCGTAAGGTGCGTATCGACGATACCATCGAAATTATCGACCTATCTTTAACGCAAACACTTAACCGTACTTTAGTAACATCAATTACCACTATCTTAGTGTTAATTGCCTTGTTTGTATGGGGCGGCCAAACGATTCACGGTTTCGCAACTGCGTTATTATTTGGTGTGTTTATTGGTACTTATTCTTCTATTTACGTGGCAAGCTCGGTAGCTATTGCACTTGGCGTAAGTAAAGAAGACTTAATACCAGAAGTGATTGAAAAAGAAGGCGCCGATCTAGACGCGTTGCCGTAATAGATTGGTTAGCCGATGAAAACCGCCCAGCTGGGCGGTTTTTTATTGCCTAAGAATTGCCATAAAAGTGTCATACTTGCTTGCTACTTTATGTCTTAGAAAATCGCTATAGAGCTAAGCATGAATGGAACCGCGTGAATTATTAGATACTATTTTAGTTAACTGCACAATAACCACATTGTTTCAGCCTCTGTTTGATACCAGTAACCAGACCATTTTGGGTTATGAAGCACTCAGTAGAGGGCCGAAAAATAGCGCGTTAGAAATGCCTAATGCATTGTTTCAGGCGGCTCATCAACATGGCTTACTCTCTGAGCTTGAGCTGCTGTGTCGCTCTAAAGCGATTGAAAACTTTGTGCATTTACAGCTACAAGGTAAATTGTTTTTAAATGTTAGCCCTAAAACGTTACTTGACCCGAGCCACCCTAAAGGTGAAACACTGCATTTGATCAAGCAATTTGGCTTAGCTGCTAATCGCGTGGTAATCGAAGTGACAGAGCAAGAGCGGGTAGAGGATGAATTTTTATTACAAAAAACGCTCGAACATTACCGTTCTTTGGGCTTTACGATTGCCATAGATGA
>NZ_JBFJHD010000233.1:0-4592 GCF_041613455.1 Pseudoalteromonas sp.
TAAGGTTAAGTTTACTGAGCTACACAATGCCGGAAAACGCTATGCAGTGGTTGATGCGTTTAATGACACACACTTAGCCACCTTAGGCGAAGCAGCGAAGTCGCTAAAGTTAGTCACTGGCGGCTCGGGATTAGCCGCGGGCATCGCAAAAAACTGGCAACCGCAGTTACGCGCTCAAAGCGACACGCAAGCCGCGGGCTTGCCAAGCAAAGCGCCGAGCGTCATATTATCGGGTTCGTGTTCGTTAATGACCAATCAACAAGTATTACGCTATAAACCCCTTGCGCCTCATTTTGCAGTAGATGTAGCGGCCTGCATGAATGATCAGCAGTATGTACAACAAGCATTTGACTGGGTAGTCGCTCACCTAGATAGCAAGTTTGCGCCTATGGTCTATGCCACACAAGCCGCAGATAAACTCAAAGCCATTCAAGCAAAATATGGTGCACAGGCATCAAGTGCAGCGGTAGAGCTATTTTTTAGCAAGCTGGCTTACTTATTAAAAGAATTTGGCGTACAGAATTTTATTGTTGCCGGCGGTGAAACGTCCGGCACAGTAACGCAAAGCCTTGCCGTAAAAGGATTTCATATAGGCCCGCAAATCGCCTCGGGGGTACCTTGGGTTAAGTCTATTGATGGCTCGTTATCACTAGCGCTTAAATCAGGTAATTTTGGCGATGAGTTGTTTTTCGAACATGCACAGGAGTTTTATTTATGACAGAACAAGATCTTAGAGAGAAAATGGTGAGCTTAGCGCTTTCTATGTTTCAGCGCGGCTACGCCACTGGCGGCGCAGGTAACCTATCGCTTAAATTACCCGACGGTAATTTTTTAGCGACCCCAACCGGCGCATCATTTGGCCGCTTAGTCGCAGAAGAGCTGTCTGTTGTAGATATCAATGGCACACTCATTTCGGGTAAACGCGCTTCTAAAGAGGTGGCGTTTCACTTAGAGATTTATCGTAACAAGCCTGACTGTAATGCCATCGTGCATTTACACTCGACTTACCTCACTGCACTGTCTTGTTTAGAAACGCTAGACCCAAATAACGCCATTCGCCCGTTTACCCCGTATTACGTGATGCGTGTGGGTGAGTTACCGGTTATTCCTTATTTACGCCCTGGCGAGCCCCGTATTGCACAAGAGCTTGGTAAGCTGGCCCCCCATCATCGCGCGTTTTTATTAGCTAATCATGGTCCAGTGATCACCGGCAGCGATATAGAAGATGCGGTAGACAATGCAGAGGAGTTAGAAGAAACAGCTAAGTTAATGTTTATCCTAAATAACCACCCGGTTCGTTATCTAACTCATGCTGAAGTAGATGATCTTAAAGGCAGAGGCAAGTAATCACCTCATTGCTAGCAAATCTCTGTAAACTTTTTAACCGCGTCACTCACTGAAATAATTTGAGCAAGCACTCCAAACAAGGTTTACAGAGGCACTGGTTATTAGCACAAGCGACACGCTGCAGCTTAACGCAAAGGTAATTAAGGCACTGCATCGGCAATAATTAATTACGTATTTTTTTACCTCTTTATTTAGCACTATACTAACTTTAACTATAAATGGTTATTTCGGTAATTAATCTATGCATAGGTTTTTGAACCGTATTACTCGCTTCTATCAATATTGAAACTTTAACTTATGTATAGCAACCACCATTAACAACCTACAAAATACGGATAAACAATGAACAATTTAACTAATTTAGTCCCTGCGGGTGTCGTTAGTGGCGAGCATTTAAAAACGTTATATCGTGTTGCTCGTGAAAATAACTATGCCTTTCCCGCGGTCAATGTGGTTAGCACTAACTCGATAAATGCAGCGCTTGAAGCCGCTTCGCTGTGTAAATCACCCATTATTATTCAATTATCGCATGGTGGGGCCGCATTTTTTGTTGGCAAAGGTGTGCCACTAAACGACCATCAACCCGCTATTGTGGGCGCTATTGCCGCTGCTCACTATGTGCATGCAGTAGCAAAGCATTATGGTATTCCGGTGGTACTGCATACCGATCATGCGGCTAAAAAATTACTGCCGTGGATAGATGGTTTATTAGCAGCCGGTGAAGACTATTTCAAACTGCATGGCAAGCCGTTATTTAGCTCGCATATGTTAGATTTATCTGAAGAAACACTCACTGAAAATATCGACACTTGTCAGCAGTACCTAGCGCGGATGGCAAAAATTGCTATGGGCATAGAAATAGAGCTAGGGTGCACGGGCGGTGAAGAAGATGGGGTGGATAATTCACATCTCGATTCGTCGTTACTTTACACCCAACCTGAAGATGTCGCTTATGCCTACCAACAGTTAAGCCAAGTGAGTGATAATTTCACCATTGCCGCATCATTTGGCAATGTCCATGGGGTATATAAACCCGGTAATGTGAAATTAACCCCCAAAATATTAAAAAATTCCCAAGCATTTGTCAGCGACAAATTTGCGTTAGCACCTAACAGTTTAGACTTTGTGTTTCATGGGGGCTCCGGCTCTGCAGCCTCAGAAATCACTGAAGCTATAGGCTATGGGGTGATTAAAATGAATATTGATACCGATACGCAATGGGCTAGCTGGGAAGGCGTTAAAAATTACTATGAAGCAAATTCGGCCTACCTACAAAGCCAAATTGGTAACCCCGATGGCGATGATCGCCCCAATAAAAAGCACTACGATCCGCGCGTATGGTTACGTAAAATGGAACAGTCAATGGCACAACGTTTAGCCATTTCATTTAAAGAGCTTAATTGCCTTAATCGATACGAGGAAAATGCATGAAACGCTTAATTCCTCGTTTAGAGCAAGACAATGTTGAGATTGAATTAATTTTACTAATTAAAACCATACTCACAGCCTGTAAAGAAATTTCATTTCGCGTCGGTCAAGGGGCATTGTCAAATGTATTGGGCTCGACACTTGATGAAAACATTCAGGGTGAAACACAAAAAAAGTTAGACGTTATTAGTAATCAACTACTCAAAGATATGCTGTTAGAAAGTGGCAAAGTAAGAACCATCGCCTCTGAAGAGGAAGACTATGTCGTTGCCGCCACTGACGATGCACCGTATATTGTTGCCTTTGATCCACTCGATGGCTCGTCTAACATCGACATTAATGGCCAAATAGGCACTATTTTTACTATTTACCGTGCTAATAATGAGGTGCCTGCTGAGAGTGAATTGCAGTTTGCACAACCCGGCTCAGAGCAAGTGTGTGCCGGGTATGTTTTGTATGGCCCATCGACTATGTTGGCGCTGACTACCGGTGGCCCATCTCGCTTATACACCTTAGATAAAACCCAAGGCTGTTTTTTACTCACAACAGAAACCCTGACCATAGCAGCAGAAACAGCAGAGTTTTCGCTGAATATGGCTAACTTTCATCAATGGTCATCGGGTTTCAGTCATTATGTTAATGACCTGCTCTTAGGTGAAAATGGCGTACGGGGTAAAAAGTTTAACATGCGCTGGAATGGCGCTATGGTCGGTGATATGCATCGAGTTTTATCGCGTGGGGGGATTTTTTGCTACCCCAATGATGAAAGCAAGCCTGCGCAACCCGCCAAACTACGTTTATTATACGAAGCAAACCCATTGGCGATGTTAGTGGAAAACGCCCATGGCAAAGCATATACAGAGCATGAACGTATTTTGTCTATACAGCCTACGCATATTCACCAACGCGTCGCCGTTATTATGGGCTCGGCGAACGAGGTTGATACATGCCTCGCGTATTTAAAGTAATGTGAGTGCATTTGCGCCCGCGCTGGATTACCACTAGCTGATATTAGCTTTGGGCTTCGCAACACAGTTCAAAGCGCTGTTTATATAGCGGGCAATAAAGCACAGCGGAATTTTAGCTATTCCCTGTGCTTATACAGCATACAGCGGCTTATTGCCTTGCTGCTCTATTAGCTACTTTTAAGTATAAAACGACGTATTAAGCCGTATTACAACACGTACACGGTGCAAAAACGTTTCTATAGCGCCATCGTTAGCCCCACACCCAAAAGTGTGAAATTATGTTTATTATTGTTTTAAATTATAAATTTTTTCTATAAAAACAAAAACTCCCGCTTATATTGCACAATTTACAGCGCAAACACCTCATCAATTGGTCTTATTTGTGAATTAAAGTGCTTGACGATCAAAAAGCCTTAACATATAGTCACAATAGTTAACTAGATTTAACAACAAGTGTGCATCATCGCTATTAATGTGAATAAATGCATAGTTACCGTGCTAATGATGCAAGTTTTCAATAGCACGTGAGAGTTCCGCCTGCAAATGACCGCTGATTGCATTACGTGGCCTTTTTGTCACAACGGTTGGCAAGCAACACAGCAATGCCGTGCTCAAGATTTTTAACGGTATTAACTTACCGAATGTGGAGAATGAATAATGTTACTGGGTGTTATTGCAGACGACTTTACCGGCGCAACCGACATTGCTGGCTTTTTAGTGGAGCAAGGTATGCGCACGGTGCAACTTAACGATGTGCCGCAAAATAATACCGTGGTTGACGCGGATGCGGTTGTGATAAGCCTTAAAACACGTTCTTGCCCTGTAGAGCAAGCAATAGCACAAAGCGTA
>NZ_JBFJHD010000234.1:0-4518 GCF_041613455.1 Pseudoalteromonas sp.
AAGCCTTGGCTTTGCATTTGTTGCTTAACATTGTCAAATTGCTCGGCACTGGAAAAATGACTGATCAGCCAATCGCCCAATAAATCAAATAAATAGTAACCCAATGCATAACCAAACAGCGCGCCAACAAGGCAACCCAGTGTTGCCATCAAGGCGATTAACCACAGTTTTTCTCGCCGCGCCTGCATCAATGGCACTAATACCGCTTCAAGTGGAATAGGCACTATGGTGGACTCTAAAAACGACGCCACAGTAATCCCCGTAAGCATATGTTTAGAGTCGATAAACTGCCGAGTTTTATGCTTAATTTTATTTTTAATCGCCAAAATCATTCCCTGCTATTTATAAGATGATTACTCAATGGTTTTATAATTACACAATGCGGTTAATCTACACTGAAATTAAGCGAGTAGATTTATCACGCATTATTAGGTTAACAAATTAGTAATATGTAAAAGAGTATTTTATTATCTGCCTATACCATTAAATCTCTATTAAGCAGTCCCTTTTATGCCAAGTGCGCGTTTTATTCCATTTAGAAAACAAGATATTGTTACTATGTGTAGCGAAGAGCTGAACAGCAACACAGAAAAAACATCGTTTCAGCAGTTCTGTGATTTATTAGCCAGCCTGATTCATTACAATTACCACGTCACACTTGAGTCACTGAAAAATAACTACGCGCCGTTTGATCCAAACAGCGACACGCGATCTTTAGCGCCCATCTCTGCGGCTCAAAAAGCGCAGTGCCAACGTGAGTTTGCTAACGCTTTTGCCAACGTTTTAAATGCTGCTAACTTCGAGCGGATCACCGACCAAGATTTAAAGGATGCGCTCACCGAAGAGTCGCTATTTAAAGTGCGCCTTGAGGTTGAGTTTGACGACTTTGCAGAAGTGGTATTTTATCGCCGGGGTGAGTCACAACGTAGCGAAACGCTATCTAGCTTTTGGGGATTACACAAAAAGCCGTTACAGTTTACTAATTACGACCGCGTGGCGGTGTTTATTCGCTTTAAAGATGAAGCCTACTTTGCGTCAAAAAACAAAAAAAATATCGGCTTTGAACCCAGTTCAACCATAGTTAAATTATTTCAAAATGTGCCAAAGGCCGATCTCGAAATGCTATTTCCTAATAGCGAAGTGCGGATGCGCCCGATTGATAAAGTCATTATTGGCTCATCGGCTTTAGTCGGTGGTGCGGTCGTATTAATAACTAAGCTGGGTGCATCAATCGTATTGTTATTTGCATTACTGGCTTTTTGGGGTGGCTTTAGTAATGAAGCCGTCGTTATGAGCCAACAGCATTTTATTAGCTTAGCAATTGGTATGGGCGTGTTTGGCAGCTTTATTTTTAAAGAATGGAGCAAGTTTAAAAACCGTAAAATAAAATTTATGAAAGCCCTTAGCGATAACCTGTACTTTAAAAACCTCGATAACAACGCCGGCGTATTTCATACCCTAATAGACGCCGCCGAAGAAGAAGACTTTAAAGAAGCCCTGCTTGCTTATACCTTTTTATTAAAATCGCCCAATGGCTTAAACGCACAAACGCTAGATGAGCAAATAGAGCATTGGTTTAAAAGCAAATATCAGTGCGACCTCGACTTTGAAATTAGCGACGCACTGGAAAAACTAGTGCGGATGCGTTTGGTAACTTGCAGTAGTGACGTGTATAGCGCGCTGAGTTTAGAGCACGCAAAAACCGTACTGGATGAGCGCTGGGATAACCTGTTTCAATATAATTAACAATAAAAAAGCAGCTGTAAATACAGCTGCTCTTTTGCTCAAGCGTTAAATAGCAAGCAGTTAAGCTAACTCAGCCTCTGCTTTTTTAGTAAATTTAGCATGCACTAACTTATAAAGTGCAGGCAATATTAATAGCGTAAGTAGCGTTGATGAAATAATACCGCCCACCACCACCGTTGCCAGTGGCCGTTGTAGCTCGGCGCCAGTACCGGTATTTAGCGCCATAGGCACAAACCCTAAGCTGGCCACCAAAGCGGTCATTAATACGGGGCGCAGCCGCGAAAGTGCCCCGCTTTGTATCGCTGCTATTAAACTTAGGCCATCGGCCCTTAATTGCTTAATAAACGACAACATAACCACGCCGTTTAACACGGCTACGCCACTTAACGCGATAAAGCCCACGCCTGCCGATATTGATAACGGCATGTCGCGCAGTAGTAACGCCAGTACGCCACCGGTAAGTGCAAGTGGTACGCCGCTAAATATAATCAACGCATCACGCAGCGAGCCAAACGCGCTATAAAGCAGGCCAAATATCAGTAATAAAGTCACTGGCACCACCAGTGACAAGCGCTTACTTGCCGATTGGAGCTGCTCAAACGTGCCGCCATATTCAAGCCAGTAACCACTTGGTAAGTTAAGCTGCGAATTTAAAGCGACTTGTGCATCACTCACAAAGCTTGCCAAGTCGCGCCCTGCTACGTTTGCAGTGACTACGACATTCCGCTTACCGCTTTCACGGTTTATTTGATTAGGCCCTTTAGCAATACTAATTGTGGCCACTTCGCCAAGCGGTACAAATGCCAGATCGGGGTTAGCACTTTTAGGCACCGCTACCGGTAAACGCGCAAGCTGTGTTATATCGCGCGACCAGCGCTCATCTAAACGCACTAATAACGAAAAGCGTTTATCGCCCTCATAAATAAGCCCGGTTTGCACGCCCCCTACCGCAGCACTGACACTTTGTTGTATATCATTTACGGTTAAACCTAACAGCGCCATGTGGTCGCGAAGCGGCGTTACCGACAGCGTGGGCAACCCTTCCATTTGCTCAAGTCGTACATCGGTTGCCCCGGGTATGTTTTGTACCAAGCTGGTGGCTTTTTCGCCATACCGTTTTAATATTGATAGCTCATCGCCATAAATACGCACTGCCACATCGGCGCGCACACCTGCAATTAACTCGTTAAAACGCATTTCTATTGGCTGCGTAAACTCGTAGTTATTCCCTGGTACTTGATTCACTAAATGACGAATTTGCTGCACCAGAGCTTCTTTACTTAAAGCGGGATTAGGCCACTGCTCTCGTGGTTTTAGCATTAAAAAGGTGTCGGCCACGTTAGGTGGCATAGGATCGTTTGCGACATCAGGGGTGCCAATTTTTGAAAATACTTTTGCCACTTCTGGCTTGGCTAATAGGGCTTGCTCTAGCTGTTGTTGCATTTTTACCGATTGTTCAATACCTGTACCGGTAATGCGCAGTGCATGCATGGCGATATCGCCTTCATCTAGTTGCGGTAAAAACTCAGCGCCCATCTTGTTAACTTTAACGCCAAGCGCAATCACTAACACGCCAGCCATAGTGACCATGACCCAAGGTAACTTAAGTGATAAACCGAGTAGTGGCTGATAGGCTTTTTTTAGCCCGCGCATAACCGCATTTTCACTTTCATTCACCTTGCCGCGCACAAATACCGCAATAGCGGCAGGTACAAAGGTTACTGCAAAAATAAGTGCACCGACTAATGCGGCAACCACAGTAAATGCCATTGGCTGAAACATTTTGCCCTCTACACCGCTTAGTGCAAACAAGGGTAAATACACCAGCATAATAATCAAAATGCCAAATACCGCTGGGCTGAATACTTCTTTAGTGGCAGTTGTCACAACCGTTAAACGCTCGTTTAGCGTCAGTAACCGGCCCTGTTTATGCTGCGCAAGGCCAAGTTGACGCAAACAGTTTTCAACCACAATAACAGCGCCATCAACAATTAAACCAAAGTCGATTGCACCTAAACTCATTAAATTACCCGATACCCGATTACCCACCATGCCGGTTATGGCAAATAGCATACTGAGCGGAATAACCATAGCGGTGATCAGTGCGCCGGTTACGTTACCCAGTAGCAGCAGTAAAATCACCATCACTAATACCGCGCCTTCAAACAGATTGGTTTTGACGGTAGCGATGGTTTTATCTACTAAGCTGGTTCTGTCGTACACGGCCTCAACCACCACGCCTGCAGGTAAGCTTAGCTGTACATCGTTGAGTTTATCAGCCATGGCTTTTGCCACTACGCGGCTGTTTTCACCAATTAGCATCATCGCGGTGCCAAGTACGGTTTCTTTGCCGTTATAGGTTGCCGCGCCGGTTCTGAGCTGTTTGCCCAAACGCACGTCAGCCACATCTTTTATACGCACCGGAGCATCATCGCGCTTAGCAACAACGGTATTAGCTATGTCATCAATGGTTTTAAGTTGCCCCGGTGAGCGTACTAAGTACTGTCCGTCAAAGCGTTCTATAAATCCGGCACCTTGATTACTGTTGTTTAACTCAAGTGCCGTAATTACATCGCTTAGCGTAAGCTTATACGCAATCAGCTTTTCGGGGATGGGCGCTACTTGGTACTGGCGCTCAAAGCCCCCTTGGCTGTTTATTTCGGTAACCCCTTTGACTTTTAGCAGCTGCGGACGAATAACCCAATCTTGCAAGATACGTAAGTCTTCGGCGTTAAATGGCGTGCCATCGTCTTTTAAGGCACCTTTATTTGC
>NZ_JBFJHD010000235.1:0-4452 GCF_041613455.1 Pseudoalteromonas sp.
ACTCGATGCCCGAGTGGTGGAATTGGTAGACACAAGGGATTTAAAATCCCTCGACTAACAAGTCGTGCCGGTTCAAGTCCGGCCTCGGGCACCACTTTAAATTATTTACCAAGATAGTTTAAAGGTGATAAAATAGTATTTTCGGCCCTAGTTCAGTTGCCAGAACGTTTACCGCGACATGGTCGCGCTTCAACGGACAAATAACTGATAATGTTTATGCGGCACTAGCTCAGTTGGTAGAGCGCGACCTTGCCAAGGTCGAAGTCACGAGTTCGAGCCTCGTGTGCCGCTCCAAATTATTTGATATGTTTAGGCGGAATGGCAGAGTGGCCATGCACCGGATTGCAAATCCGTTTACCCCGGTTCGACTCCGGGTTCCGCCTCCAAATAATTTACTCCACACGCTTTAATTAGCAAACTCGATGCCCGAGTGGTGGAATTGGTAGACACAAGGGATTTAAAATCCCTCGACTAACAAGTCGTGCCGGTTCAAGTCCGGCCTCGGGCACCATTTTATTTAAACTTCCCCCTTAATTTATCAGTTTCCAATCTTGCTTCAGTAAGCTAATTTATTAATATTACTTTTTAATACCAGATTGGTTATTATTATCCCGTTATACTTCTTACCTCACTGTATTTTTAATTACCATGTTCTGACACCGCTGCACTAACTTCAAATCTAGCTATTTGCGCCATTATTTATATGTGGACAGACGCGTCTAAGCGGCCTAATAGACCGCTATAAAGGCTGAGCGTTATTGAGGTTTGTTATGTGCCTGATAGTTGCTTGGGGCCTTATAAAGCGGATATTCACTGATTAGGCCTTGTACCAACGCGAGACAGATTAAAATTAGCACTATTGAAAAAGGCAGGGCAGTTGTCACCACTCCAGATTGCAAGGCTTGTAAAGCTTGTGAGCCGCCAATCCAAAGTAGTATAGCTGCTATTATCCCTTCAATGGTTGCCCAAAATATACGCTGCGGCACCGGTGAGTCTATCTTTCCGCCAGCGGTGATGCCATCGATCACCAATGAACCAGAATCAGACGACGTGATAAAAAACACTAAAATTAATGCGATCGAAATCACAGAAATTACACTTGCGAAAGGCAGTTGCTCATAAACCTGAAATAAAGTGACCGAGATATCAGTTAAACCCTGCTGACCAAGCGGGCCGACTTGTTCAATAACTTGATTAATTGCCATATTGCCGAACACACCCATCCACACTAAGCTAAGGAGGGTAGGAAGGCCTATAACGATTAACAAAAACTCACGTACTGTGCGACCTTTAGAAACACGCGCTATAAACATACCCACAAACGGTGACCATGAGATCCACCATGCCCAATAAAATACAGTCCAAGCATGCATCCAGTTCTCATCAGCACGATCAAAAGGGTTACTCAATGGCACTATGTGCTGCGCATACGCGCCAACTGTAAACCAAATGGCGGCAAGGGAATCTGAAAAAGTCACTGCAATGATGACTAATAACAAAATAAAGGCACAAATTAAGTTAATATTACTCAGTACTTTTACACCACCTTCAATCCCTCTAATCACAGAAAGTATGGCAATACAGGTTACTAAGCAAATAACAGCGATTTGAAAGGCTGTACCGTAGTCAGTACCGAGTAAATAGTTTATACCGCTTGTGGCTTGTTGTGCACCTAAGCCTAGTGATGTTGCTAAGCCAAATAAAGTAGAGAGCACGGCGAGTATATCAATAATATGACCAAGCCAGCCCCATGCGCGATCGCCAAAAATAGGGTAAAACACAGAACGAATTGATAACGGCAGTCCTTTATTATATGCAAAAAAGGCCAGGCTTAACCCAACAACGGCATAAATTGACCAGCCATGTAACCCCCAGTGATACATGGTCGCACCTAATGCTAATGAATGTGCTTGCAGAGAGTTAGGCTCGGCATTCATGGGCATGTGGTACCACCCCGTGAAGTACGCGGTGGGTTCGGCTACCCCCCAAAATAACAAGCCAATCCCCATACCAGCGGCAAATAACATGGCAAGCCATGATAAATAGCCATGTTCGGGTTTCGCTTGCCTACCGCCTAATTGAATTTTACCTAAAGGTGATAATGCCAGCAGTAAACAAAACAGCACAAACCCGTTAGCCACTAACATAAAGTAGCTATCAAATTGGTTAACAATGGCATCTTTGATTGAGGTTAAAGCAGCACGACTAACAGCGGGATCAAAAATTAAGGTGAGGGTGACAAATAAAACAACTAAAAAAGCGCTGATGCCAAAGACCGGATTATGAATATCAAACCCCCATTTTTGTACATTATCCTGACCTACTTGATAATCGGTGGTATCGATACTGTACTTTTTTACTGTGTCATCCATGTAATCTCCTTTGTTATAGATGAATTTTATTAAGTGAATCAGCTAATTAAACTATCTCATAACTAAAAAATAATTGCAGAGAGTGTGCCATTCTATATAACTAATTTGCTTAATGATGCCGTTAATTTACGCTGTTTTTAAAGCAAAAAAAATCCGAAGTCAGTAAATGACTTCGGATTGCTTTAATAAAGTAGCGTAACTTGTGTAGTTAAAGCCACTAAGTGGTTATAAAGGCCTACTTATGCCAAACCCCTTTTGGAATAGTATTATCAAGGTGCTTATGTTTGCTTGGATCAAAAGTGGGTAACTTGCCGGCGCGGCGCTGAGCGTTGTAGTCTTTTGATAGCCATACCACCACACCAGATAACATAAACAGGGCAATGACGTTGACAATAGCCATAAGCCCCATTGAGATATCAGCTAGCGTCCATACTAAGGGTAGCTCGCCCATCGCGCCAAACATCACCATCCCCAAAACGGCCACTCTGAAAATAAGCATGCCATAGGCGTGGTTATGCTCTAAAAACAATAAATTGGTTTCTGCATAAGAGTAATTCGCCACGATAGAGGTAAATGCAAAGAATAAAATGGCAATCGCCACAAAAATAGCACCCCAGCTTCCTACGTGTTCCTCAAGCGCTGCTTGCGTTAGCGCTATCCCGGTTAAACCTGAGTCAGCAGTAAGCTGTTGCGATAGTAAAATAAGTGCCGCTGTGGCGCTACAAATTACAATGGTGTCAACAAATACGCCAAGCATTTGTACATAACCTTGTGATGCAGGATGCGGCGGGTTAGGGGTCGCTGTTGCTGCAGCGTTGGCGGCGCTACCCATACCGGCTTCGTTTGAAAACAGGCCGCGTTTAATACCTTGGATCATCGCTTGCATTACACCATAACCAATTGCACCAGCGCCGGCTTGCTCTAAACCAAAGGCACTATTAATTACATGCATGAAAACCGCGGGTAATTCGGTGTAATTTATAGCACATACATATAAGGCTACTAATAAGTAGGCAAGGGCCATAAACGGTACAACCATTTCAGCGAAGCGAGAAATCGTTTTTAAACCGCCAAAAATAATAATTCCAGAACCAACAACAAGTGCGATACCGACTGCATAATTAGGAATATCAAAAGCCACTTCAAATGCGGCAGCAATTGAGTTTGATTGCACGGCATTAAAAACAAAGCCAAACGCTAATATTAAGCACAGCGAAAAAATAACGCCCATCCAGCGTTTGCCTAAACCGTACTGCATATAATAAGCAGGGCCGCCTCTAAAGTTACCCTCTTCATCACGGGTTTTGTATGCCTGAGCTAATGTACTTTCGGCAAAGCTGGTAGCCATACCAATTAAAGCTATAAGCCACATCCAAAAAATTGCGCCTGCACCGCCAAGATAAAGTGCCACAGCAACCCCGGCCATATTACCGGTCCCCACACGCGCGGCTAAGGATGTACAAAAAGCTTGGAATGAAGAGATGCCATCTCCCGAACCTCTACGACTAAGGAACATGACTTTTATCATGTGAGGAAACTGTACAAATTGGATGAAACGCAGACGAATGGTGAAAAACAGCCCTGCGGCTATTAATAAGTATACTAAAACGTGCCCCCATAAGAGGCCACTTATACTATTTATTATTTCTGTCATGTTATTTGCCTAGTAAACGAGTTTAAATCTGTGGCGCAACTTAGCATAAGCCGGGGCAATAGTTTAGTAAACAAGGTGAAAAAGTTAACTTATGCACAGGGTTTTGTGGGTAACTTGTGGGTGTGTTTTGTATATCTTCTGGGTAATAATTAAATGCAGAAAAGTGGATAAAAACGCTTGCGTAAAAATCTGTTCTCCCTATAATGCGACCCCACTGAGACGGCAGAGCAGGCAACGCTTAGCGAGGCAAGCAAGTCATCAGTGAGTCGAGTAAAACTTAAGTTTAGATTTTTAACAAAGTTTAAAATTAAGTGTTGACAAAAAAATAGGAAAGCGTAACATGCGCAGCCCTAGCGAGATAAAGTTTAGCTTTAATCGCAACGTTCTTTAACAATATAAAGCAATCATCTGTGTGGGCACTCGTAC
>NZ_JBFJHD010000236.1:0-4386 GCF_041613455.1 Pseudoalteromonas sp.
ACTTTATATTGATCCGTTAAAAAATCAATAATATCTTTGCGAAATTCTGCTCTTCTGCTTTGTGCATACATGGGATAGATTACTATTTCACCACTTTGATGAGTAGTAAACCAATTATTTGGAAATACCGAGTCGGGGGTTGTTTTTTGCTCGTCTTCAAACAGGTGTACCGTTACCCCTTCACCTTTAAGAATATCAACCGCATTAGTGACTTCGTTATACGCTTGCACACTGATATTGCTTGCTAAGCATTCGCGCTGAAATGCGTTATCGCGCATCGTTTGTGGGTTAGAGATAAAATGATGCGGACGAATCATCACAACCGCATGTGGTGCTTGCATTATTGTACTCATGCTACCTGCTCTTGCTTAGACGTTGGCGCGGTTAACACCGAAAATAAATTACGCGGATCGGGTTGTTGAGTTATTAACTCAAGTAACTGGTATTCCCCGCTGGCAATAAGCTGATCACGAATAAAGACCAGTGCTGAAAAGTCTTCGCTTGCAAAACCGACGCCATCAAAAATGGTCAGTTGTTGCTGGTTTTCACGCCCGCTGGCTTGACCATTAATCACTTGATGAAATTCTGTCACAGCAAAGTCTGCCGCCATTTGTTGAATTTCGCCTTCAATACGCGTTTGTGGTTCGTATTCTACAAATACGGCAGCGCGCGCCAGTAGTTTAGCCTCTAACTCTGTTTTACCCGGGCAGTCGCCGCCAATAGCATTAATATGCACCCCATCTGGGATCATTTCGCTGGTTAAAATAGTGGCGTTGCTTTTATCTGCTGTACACGTAGTGATGATGTGCGCACCTTCTACGGCCTTGGCGGCACTGTCACAAATTGTCACCTTTAAACCATATGCCGTTAGGTTGTTAAAGGTTTTTTGTGAGGCGGCTGGATCAATATCGTATAAGCGAATATCAGTAATACCCAACACACTCTTAAATGCTAACGCCTGAAATTCAGACTGCGCGCCATTACCTATGAGTGTCAGTGTGGTGGCGTTTTTAGGCGCTAAATATTTTGCTACTAATGCAGAGGTGGCTGCCGTTCTCAGCGCTGTCAGTAAACACATTTCGCTGATCATCAGCGGATAGCCACTATCGACATCGGCTAAAATACCAAACGCAGCCACCGTTTGTAGCTCTCGAAAGGTATTTTTAGGGTGGCCGTTTACGTACTTACAACTAAATAATTCACCATCACTTACGGGCATCAGCTCTATCACGCCCTCCGGTGAATGTGCTGCATATCGTGGCGATTTATCAAATTGCTGCCAACGGGCAAAGTCAGTTTCAAGTCGCTGAGTAAGCTGGTGTAAAACGGGTTCTATACCCAGAGTATTTATCAGTTTTGCCATCGCGGCTACGCTAACAAAAGGAACGCCTTGCTTTGGCTGTGCTATAAAGTGTGTCATTTATACCTCGAATAACTAAGTGTGGGTAATTTCTTTACAGCTAGTTTATCGAGCGCGTGCGTCAGTTAAAATGGCAACATTTTATACAAATAGCACTAATTTTTATCATTTTGCTAGGCAGCAATAGTAAAATTTAGTATTTTTAACAAAATTGCGACTAAGGCTAACAGTATGACCCCCTATATTTACGATGTTCTCGACAAAGCATTAATAGCCGAATTAAGAAAAGACGGCCGTGCCACAATTTCAACCTTAGCTAACACCCTTAACGTGTCGCGTGGTACGGTGCAAAATAGGTTAGATCGCTTGGTAAGCTCAGGGGCAATACTAGGTTTTACCGTGCGGGTGCATCAGCATATTGAAACCGAAGCGGTCAGGGCCATTATGATGGTAGAAGTGGTGGGTAAATCGACCTCGCAAGTTATTAAAACCATGCGCGGTATTCCCGCTCTCACTAAGTTACACACCACCAATGGCGCGTGGGATTTAGTGGCAGAAATACAAGCGGCTAATTTAAGTGAATTTGATGGCGTGCTTAGGCAAGTAAGAGAAATAGACGGTATTTTAAATAGTGAAACCAGTATCTTATTGTCATCTACTTAGCTGGCAATAAAAAAGCACAGCCAGTTTGTGTGCACTGGCTGTGCCTTAATCAAGCCACTAACGGCTGCTAAATTGTAGAGCTATTATTTTTACTTTTTAAGCAATCTCGCGGTAAGGTGCCGTATTAAGTTGTTTTGCTTGCTCGGCTAAAAACGCTTCGCCTGCTGTTAAGCCTAGTTTATAGTCGTTACGCAATTCATGATTCGCACTGCCTAATAACTTACTTTGCAGTTTGTCCTCAGCAAATACTTGTATAATTTCCACATCACTGGGCGGATTGGCAATAAAGTCTAACTCATCTTGATACGCTTGTTCGTGCTGTAGCAAGTAATCCACCGTTTTTGGAAAGTAACCCGATACATTAACAAAGCTTCTGATTTTTTCTAACCACGCAGCTTGCGTTGCAAAGTCGCTATCGACGGTGCGGATCACCACAATTTTTTCTGCCCCGCGGCGGTAAGCTTCGCGTACGGGTAATGGCGCCGCTAAGCCGCCATCAATATAAAAGTCAGACTCGCGGGGTACATGCTCATGTTTATCAGCAAAGCTTGCTGTCCACGGGCTTAAGTTAACCCCTTGACGATATAAAAACGGTAACGCGCTAGATGCCTTTAATAACGCCAGCCAATGTTCGCTATCATTCGAGGGAGTTAAAAAATAAGCTTTTCTATTACGCACGTTAGTGGCGGTGATCAATAACTCTCGCCCTGCTAAATTTTGCTGTGCGGCATTAAAATCTAACGCGCGGTTAGCTTCGGTGGCTTTTTCAAAATACCAGTCTAAGTCAACAATATGCTTGCCCATTAAACCACGGCCTAATTGAAAAAAGCGCCGATCCCTAGACACCCCTCTGATCAAACGTTGTGCATAGCCTTTTTGACCAGCTAAAAAGCTGGCTAGGTTTTGTGAGCCTGCAGAGGTGCCAATAAATAAATCGAACGGGTTAAACTGTTGTGCTAACCATGCATCGAGTACGCCCGCGGTAAATATCCCTCGCTGCCCGCCTCCCTCAGCAATCAGAGCAAGCTTAGCCTGATCTGTTTGATATACGTTAGGGATTACATTGTTTAGCGAGTTCACGGTGCACCTTCCTGTCAAAAATAGAGTGATAACGATTTATGGTTTAAGTGTAGCGAGTAAGTCGCTACTGTAAAAGTTGATTAAATCTATTAGTTTGATAGCTTAAAGCGAATGTAAGCATCGCTGTAGTAACGTGTTTGCTATTGTTTGCAACCACTGCAACACGCTGTTAGGTGAGATACCTTAAGTGAACACAGCATCATTGCTTGCTATAAGCCGAACTAAGTTAGATTTCGCTTACAGCATAACAGGCGCAAGGTGTACGCCTGCTTAACCAAATGAAAATTAACGCTTTATTTCCATTAATATTTCAATGGCGCGGTTACGTTGTTCACTGTCGTAGAGATCATTGGTAAAAATAAACTCATCAATACCCAATTGCTCTACTATCATTTCTAGCGTGTACTTTATAGTGACATGCCCGCCAATCACACTTAAACTTAAAAAGTTTTCAACTTGTGCTTGCTCTTGCGCATTCCATAGACCCTCCATTGAGTCAACCGGCGGTTTTAGCCACAATTCCTCACCGCGCATCAAGGCTAAAACCCGCTGCTGTGAGGTGGTTGCCAAGTGCTGCGCTTCTTTGTTGCTATCAGCCGCCACCAGCGGTAATGCCAACATAATATAAGGCTTAGCCAGTGCTGCTGAAGGTGTAAATTCGCGACGATATAGCGCGACCGCTTCAGTTAACAAACGCGGTGCAAAATGCCCTGCAAATACATACGGTAAGCCTTTTTTAGCCGCCAATTGCGCACTAAACAAACTAGAGCCTAATAGCCAAATAGGCACATTGGTATTTTCGCCGGGTATCGCGCGTATTGGGTGTGTGCCGTTATAGGGCCCGAGTAACGTTTGTAATTCGCTGACTTCGGCGGGAAAGTTTTCGGCGCGACTCATATCACTGTTTAAAGCACGGCTAGTGGTTGGATCGCTACCCGGTGCACGCCCCAACCCTAAATCAATGCGCCCAGGATATAGGCTTTCTAACGTGCCAAATTGTTCGGCGACCACTAACGGCGAATGGTTCGGTAACATAATGCCGCCTGAACCAACCCGTATATTTTGTGTTTTACCAGCAATATGCCCCACTAAAATTGATGTAGCCGCACAAATAATACCTGGCATATTATGGTGCTCTGCGAGCCAAAAACGGTTAAAACCAAGTTCATCAGCGCGCTGTGCATACTTAGTAGTTTTATGTAAGGTTTCGGATACTGTGTCCCCTTGGCGCATTGGGGCAAGTTCTAATAACGAAAAAGGAATGTTAGATAACAAATAGCACC
>NZ_JBFJHD010000237.1:0-4335 GCF_041613455.1 Pseudoalteromonas sp.
ACGTTCATTTCGGGCTGCACTGGGTAACCCGCGCCAGAAGTAACGATTCGGCCATCACCATCGGTAGTAAATTGACCATTACGCGAGTAGGCAATATTGCCATCAGGTTGCAGTACTTCAAAAAATCCAGGGCCAGAAATCATCCAATCGAGTGAGTTTTCAGTGGTCAGCATATTACCTTGCGAAAAGTTTTTTTGGTTGGCCACCACCTTTGCGCCGGCACCTAGCATTAAACCCGATGGCATTTCGGTATCTTGCGACGAGCGCCCACCCGGTTGGTTAATATTTTGATAGAGTAAATCTTCAAAAATAGCGCGGCTTTTTTTATAGCCTACGGTACTGGCATTGGCTAAGTTATTTGAAATAACCGCGATGTCGGTTTGCTGGGCGTCAAGCCCGGTTTTACTGATCCACAATGCTGGATTCATAATGATATCCTCATGTTAAAGTTAAACTATGCGCAACAGCTGGTCTTGACGTTCGTCAATTTCTTCAGCGGTTTTCATTAGCTTTACTTGTAATTCAAATTGGCGTTGATGGCTGATCATATCGACCATTTCGTGCACCGGGTTCACGTTAGACGCCTCTAATGCACCACTGATCACTTTGACATTGGCCGAGGTTTCAACTGTTTGATTGGCTTTAGGTCTAAACAGGCCATCATTGCCTTTTTCAAGCATGGCACTATTGGCTTCAACCACTTTTAAGCGGTCGACCTCTTCTAAAAAGTTAGCGGGCGCGCCTTGGGGGCGTACTTGAATAGCGCCGTCTTCACTAAATTCAATTTTTTCGATAGGCACAGGTAATATCACCGGGCCACCTTCGCCAATCACTTGGCGACCGCCACTGGTCACCAGCATACCCTGGGCCGTTATGTTGAGCGTACCTACCTTAGTGTATGCTTCGTTACCCGATGCATCTTGTACGCTTAGCCACGCGTTGTCGCTCATGGCAATATCCAAATTACGACCTGTTTGCATTATGCCGCCCGATGTCATATCGGAACCGGGGCGCTCTTGCATGGCAAACACGCGAGTAGGTAAGCCTTCACCAAATGCTTGCATTGAACGCGCTTGTGCAAAGTCGGCTTTAAACCCAGTGGTATTAGCATTCGCCAAATTATTGGCTTTAAGTGCCAACCCCATCAAGCTTTGCTTAGCCCCTGAGGCCGCTATATAGACCATTTTATCCATAACATCGACTCACCTGTAAAAATCTCTGTTGGATTAAATGCAATATAGGTGCCATGTTAAATACAACAGTAAAATCGCAGCGCCAAGTAATGTGATATACCACCGCTAGCTGCAGAAGTTATAGGTATTAGGGGCTAGGTTCTAGGTTGATACCTGATGTCTGAAACCTGATCTTATAAACAAAAAAGGCTGCAATTAAGCAGCCTTTATAAATAAAATGAATTAGTTTAATTAGCGGATCTGTAAGATACTTTGCTGAATGGTTGAGTTCACTTCAAGCGCACGTGAATTCGCTTGGAAGTTACGCTGCGCGCTAATTAAGTCAACCAGTTCGTTGGTTAAGTTAACATTTGACTGCTCAAGCGCCGACGAGTTGATATTTCCTAAAGTACCTGAGCTTGGTTCACCAGCAATCGGATCACCTGAGGTTAGGCTTTTTTTCCAGCCGGTACTGCCCACTTGTTGTAACCCTTGTGAGTTTGAAAAGCGCACCATGGCTACTTGGCCTAAAAAGGTTGAATCGCCATTGCTGTATGACGCAACCACTTTGCCATTTGTACCAATATCAATACCCGCTAAACGCCCTACCGTAGCCCCATCTTGCTCCAGTGCTTTTACTTCAAAACGACTCGCATATTGAGACGGTACTTTATTTGCTGTACCGACTTGATCGCGCCAGTTAATTTCTACGCTAGCAGGAAAAGTCGCACCATTATTTAGCAAGTCAGAAAGGCCTGGTGTACCCACGCCGCCGCCTGTAATTGATAACGGATTAAATGTGTTACCTACATTGGCTATACCGTCGGTACTTTCTGGTAATCCACTTGAATTAAATTTAAAGGTGGTGATGGGAGTATATGGTGCAGCGGTTTGTTCTACCCCGTTTGCACCAAACGCTTTACCATCAAGGGTTGCATGTACTTTCCATTCATTATCATTTACAGCCGGATCTGTTTTTACAAAAAATAACTGTAATACATGTGGCTCCCCGAGTGAGTCATAAACTGTGGTAGAAGTAGATGAATTATAAGTAGCGCTTTCTGTTGGCTCAAAAGGCAAAGTAGGTGCGATTGAGCGTGAGTCTAAGTTAAACGAGCTATATACACTATTTGTTGCGCGGGGCGAACCAGACGAATCAGGTATTTGTATCGCCGATGAAGTACTTAAGCTCACAGAGGTATTATCGCCAGTAGTTACATCAACAGGAAACCCTTGTAAATAGCTGCCATTAGCATCCACAATAAAGTTGTCTTTATTGAGCTTAAATGCGCCGGCTCGGGTGTAAGTAAAATCTTGCGAGCCTAAATCTTGGCTAGTGGCAAAGTAGCCTTCACCGGTAATCGCTAAGTCTAATGAGTTATTAGTAAACTGTAACGAACCTTGATGAAACTGCTGTGCTACAGTGGTCGTTTGTACACCATTACCCGTTTTTGTTTTACCTGAGCTAAATACTGATGAAGCATATACATCAGCAAACTCGGCGCGCGACTCTTTAAAACCGGTCGTGTTGACGTTGGCAATATTATTTGCGGTTACGTTTAAATCTTTTTGGGCTGCAGCAAGGCCTGATAATGCAATGTTAAAGCTCATAATTCACCTCTAAATTGTTGATCTTTAGCCCGCTGGCTAATGAAAATACATATAGTTATTACGCGATTTCTGCGACATCTGTCAGCCTAACCGCGCCTTCTTTGGTGTTAATAACGATGCCATTTGCGCCATTAATATTAACACTTTCAATATTTTTGAATGTTGCGGTGGGTAAACTAGAAAATTCCCCCCCCGTACTGCCTTCAGCTTTAATCTTATAACTGCCGGGAGGAAGTCGTTCACCCGCTTCGTTTTTACCATCCCATGCAAAACGCACCGGACCTGCGGGCTGTGCCCCTAAATCAATACTTTTAACTAACTGTCCAGATTCATCTTCGATGCGTAAAATTAAGCTTTCAACGGGTTTTTCAGCAATTATCGCGCCCTTAGAATCCCCTACGCCATCAAGCTCTAAACTACTCGATTCTAACAAGGCTTGTTTACCCACTAAGGTAGAGGCTTGTAATGCTGAGTTAGAGGTCATTGACGATGCTAACGATTGAAAGTTGGCATTTAAATTTGAGATCCCCTCTGCCATGGTAAAATTAGTCATTTGGGCAATCATCTGATCGTTATCAGCAGGTTTACTGGGATCTTGAAACGACAACTGTTGCGTTAGCAATGAGAAAAAATCTTCTTGCGTGAGCGCAGCGCTTTTATCTTTGCTCACAGCTTGTTTTTCTTGCCAGCGCAGCGAATCTAAATAGGATGAAGATGTACTAATATCGTTACTCATAACCTACCCTCTGTTATCGCTGACCTAATAGCAGCGTTTTGCTTAACATTTGCTTAGCTGCATCGGCAACTTGCACATTTGTTTGATACGAACGAGAGGCAGAAATCATGTTTGCCATCTCCTCAACAACATTCACGTTGGGTTTGTAGATATAGCCATTTTCATCCGCACTGGGGTGATTGGGGTTATACTCAATTTGTAAGGGTTTGTTACTTTCAACAATTCCCAGTACTTTAACGCCAACAGCAGAGCCCTGCGAGTTACTTGCTGATGCTGAGGCTTTAGTTAGCTCAGCGGCAAATACAGGTTGTCGCGCTCGGTAGGTTTTATCTTGAGAAGAACTTATTGTATTGGCATTGGAAATATTACTGGCGGTGGTATTCAAACGCACGTTTTGCGCGCTCATACCCGAACCAGCAATATCAAAAACATTATATAAACTCATAATTAAGCTCCTTGGCTACCGAGTGCTTTTTTCAGGCCTTTAAATTTACCACTTAAAAATTGTAAGCTGGCCTGATACTCCATCGCATTCTGTGCATACAAGTTTCGTTCCACTTGTATATCAACTGAGTTACCATCACCAGTATCTGATTGATTTGCATTGCGAAATAATTCATTTCCGCCCACTTGGCGACTGCCACCGGCAAGGTGTTTTTCATTGGTTCTCACCATGCTATTGCCGCTTTGCTGCTGTGACCTTGCCGCTTTAAGCGCCGAGGCAAAATCAATATCTTTTGCCTTATAGCCCGGCGTATCAGCATTAGCGATATTAGTAGCGAGCAACTCGGCTCGTTGCGAACGGATCAACATAGC
>NZ_JBFJHD010000238.1:0-4332 GCF_041613455.1 Pseudoalteromonas sp.
GACGTATGTAATAACTCGCTAAACCACAGCGGCAAGGCATGTTCACTGCCAAACACCTGCTTAAACTCTGCACTGAGCGTGGTTAAATCTAATACCGTTTCATTAATGTCAAAAAGTATCGTGTCTTTACTCATTTCATCTCCTATAACAGCTGTTGTTTTCGCAGAGTTTAAAGGGTCACAAACTCAATCAGCGGCTCATTCACGAGTACACGACCAATTTTGCGGTTATTTATATGGGCAGTCGTCACTAGCTGCA
Source organism: Pseudoalteromonas sp. (assembly GCF_041613455.1). GTDB lineage: Bacteria > Pseudomonadota > Gammaproteobacteria > Enterobacterales > Alteromonadaceae > Pseudoalteromonas. The sequence goes on from NZ_JBFJHD010000238.1 coordinate 259, forward strand.
TAATACGATTAAAAGCAGGATCGTTTAGCTCTCAATAGCCAAACCTGATGTCGTTACATGCCGCGCGAATATCATCCGCTAATCTGAACAGTAATTTGTTTTACAAAATATCAACAACTTATAAGCCATAGCGGCTAACGTCAAGCAAAATAGTGCATTGCTGTTAGTCAATAAAGCGATCGCTAATATCTTCTTTAGGTAACCAACACGACTGTGTATAGCCAAACCATTTATAACGGCGTTTGCCAATATAGTCATAGAGGGCATCACGTAATGGCCGCGGTATCAGTAATAAAACCTGTAGTAACGGCCACCCGCCCGACAGCTTACGGCTAATACGCAGTGCCGCGGTTGATTTAAACCACACTCCAGCCTCATCAATTAAAATGATTGAGCTGAGTTCATCAGCTAAATGCTTATCGCGCTGTGGCAATTTGTCTTTGGCAACCGAGGATTGTAAAGCAGCAAACTTAAAGTGTTTATTTGCATCGTGTTCAATCACAAAGCGCAGCGAACCCGTGCATAAATTACACACGCCATCAAATAAGATAATCGCCGGTTTGTTACTGGCTGAGGTCATCGCTCACACAACGATGGGCTCGCCGTTGATGGGCGTCATAACGCCAGCACTTAATTAACCTAATAGCCAATCCGGCGCGAAACTGTGCCCATGATCCGGTATTCAGCTGAGCACATAGACCTTCGGTAGCACGCTGCCATTTCTGAGCGCTATTTATCATTAGCGCCATCTTGGTAGTTAATAGCACTGCTGTGCAGCAGAGATGCTCTGTGTAGTTATAACAATACAATGTTTAACACACGCTTTAGCGCAACGCGATTAACTGGATTCATGGTCTTGCTCACTGTTGTGAGTGCGTGCCGCTGTCATGGCTTGCATTTCTTTTGCCGTTTTAAGCTTACACACCGCCAACTGTTGTAAGCGCATTGCTTTAATTTCAGCTAGTGGATCGGCTTGTGGCTGCTTGGTCTGTGATTGGCGATAATTAAGTTCATCAGTTGTTAAATTATCGTCATTATTGCTATCTGTCATGGTGATATACCTTAAATTAAAGCTAATTTATCTAGCACTACGCCAGCGTGATTACGGCTAGGCTGATTATAGCGTAAATTGCCTCATGCACTATACATCGCCTGTAGTGAACTAACTATTGCCTAACTGCCCTGATACTTTTTATTAGCGTGAAACTGGCAATGTAACGCATGCACTTGCTCATCCAATCCAGCAACCGGCCCTGCCACTCTGACATTAGACACTACATCGCCAATAGCCAAACTTTTAACCGGCGCGGCTGGTACCCCTAAGTCGGCCAACCATTTCTCAAGTTGCGCTGCAGAGCTTGCATACACAATGTTGCCTAAGCCAGCCCAGCCATGTGCGGCTGCGCACATTGGGCAGTGCTCCCCTGAGGTGTACACTGTCGCGGCGGCGCGCTGTGCAGCGCTCATGTTATTCGCCGCCCAACGTGCAATTTCAAATTCTGGGTGACGGGTATGATCGCCACCGGCCACCCGATTACGGTCTTCCATCAGTACCACGCCGTTAGCATCGACCAGTACTGAGCCAAATGGTTCATCCCCGGCTGCCAACGCCTCAACTGCCAGCTCTATGCAGCGATTTAAGTGTTGTAGATCTGCTGGGTGCAAAATAAACTCTCCTAAATGACATTGTTCAACAAAGTAAACACCACACAGTTATATCAGTGGTTTAAAGAAACGACCTTTTCTCGGCAGATAGTGGTTATTAGCATCCAGCGATAGAATAACGCCGGCAGCTTTACCCATTACTTCACTGCGTGGGATCAGCCCAATCACGCGCGAATCAGCACTGTTATCGCGATTATCTCCAAGTACTAGATAATAATTTTGCGCAATGGTTATGTCATCAAACTGGGCGCTGAGTAAACTGTGTTTTGCCACTCTGATGGTATGTTGCTGACCGTGTAAATATTCAATTTTGTCACCTGCCGCGACTGTGCTTTGCAAATCTCGATAGTTAAGCTTTTTGCCATTAATAATCAGCTCGTTACCTTTAAGTGACACAGTATCACCGGGCACGCCTATTACTCGTTTAATTAGCTGGTTATCAGCCTTTTTTGAAGCAAATACGATAATATCGCCAGCTTGTGGATCGCCTAATTGCAGCAGCGATATATGCGTAAAGGGCACGCGTAAATCGTAAGCCATTTTATTGGTGAAAATTCTATCGCCGACTGCAATGGTGGGTTGCATTGAGCCTGTTGGTACATAATACCAATCGGCAACGGCACTTCTAAATACGCTCATCAACGCAATAAAAATGATTAATGAACGATTGTTTTTCCAAAACTTACGCAATGTTTTCACAGCATATTCCTACTATTTTAGTGATTAACTTTATGACGTTAAACTTCAATGGCAGTTCAATGGCTAATGTAACAAAACATGTTTAAGGTGAGCTGAGTACCAAGGAATACACTGATACCTTGGTACTTACAGAAAAGTTATTGCTTTAACTTTTTTTTGGCCGCTTGTACTTTAGCAAAATCTAAACCGAGCTCATCTGTTGCTTCTTTAATTAACTGCGGCTCTGTCATTACCATGCTCATAAGCTGTTGTAACTTTTCAGGTGGAATACCAAGTTGTTGCACCATTGCCATGGCCATCATTGGGTTTTGTGTTAATGCTTCAAATAGCTCGGCTATTTGCTCGTCACTCACATTGTGCTCTTTTAACGTGGCGATAATTGGGTTCATAACTAACCTTATGTGTTAACTGTTATCTGATTTCGCTAAATTATATTGGCTGCTAAAGGGATAAACAATACTAATACCGTTACTCAACAACTAAAATTACCTTACCGGCATTTTCATTACGCTCTAAAATAGCATGCGCCTCACTTACTTTGCTCCACGGCAGCACACTATGTAAATTAAAATCAAAGTGTTTATTGACAATGTCATTATAAAAACGCGCCACAAATTGATCTCTTAATCTGCGTTTGAACTCAATACTGCGGTTTCTCAGCGTAGAGGCATGCAATGAAATACGTTTTTGCAGCAGGCGTGCAAAATCTACCTCAGCAAAGCGGCCATCTAAAAACGCTAACATTACTATTTGACAATCCATCGCGGCCACTGCCGCATTTTTATTTAAATAACGTCCAGCCACGGGATCCACTATGGTATGCGCCACTAAGTTATGCGTTTTCATATACTCAACAAAGTCTGTGGTTTTGTAATTAATGGTGTGATCTGCCCCCAGCGCTTTGGCATGTGCGCACTTTTCATCTGAGCCTGCGGTAATTACCACGGTTGCACCGACACGTTTGGCCATTTGAATAGCGGCTCCCCCAACGCCACTGGCTCCAGCATGAATTAAAGCCGTTTGCCCCGCTTGTAATTTACCCAGTTCAAACAAGGCGCCAAACGCGGTTAAATACACTTCACTTATCGCTGCACCTTGTTGCATCGAGATAGCCTCGGGCAACTCCATTAGCTGTTTTGCATCAACCGCAACATATTCACTGTACGCGCCACCCGCACATAACGTAAACACACGTTTGTTGAGCCAAATTCTATCCACTTTGCTGCCGATTTCAGTAACCGTACCGGCACATTCTAAGCCTAAAATAGGGCTATCACCTGGTGGCGCAGGGTATTTACCTTGGCGCTGCATACAATCGGCACGATTAACCCCAATCGCGGCGACTTTTACTAATACTTCATTGCTGTTTAGTGTTGGCTTATTGATTTCACCAAATGCTAACTGCCCCTCATCATGAGAAATATATTTCATTGCCACTCCTAAGCGCGCTGTGATTAAATTACTGCTTTTATATATGGGGATGACTAGCGATTATTTAAAGCGCCAACTTTGTTCATATGGGTAGACATCGGGCAAATGCCCCTGCCTCACTTGCTGCTGGCAGCTTTGCCAAAAAGACGCGCTAAAAATATCACTATGATAGTGGTAAAAGTGATTAAATGCCGCCTCATTGGCACTAAAAAACACCTTAAATTGACTCGGAAAAATATCGTTTGGCTCTATGTCAAAATACGCATCGCAGCTGAGCTC
>NZ_JBFJHD010000239.1:0-4327 GCF_041613455.1 Pseudoalteromonas sp.
CGTCGTGCTGAATTTTAGGCACAAAAAAAGGAGCTAAAAAGCTCCTTTTTTGATAATCAAGTGCTTAGCGACGTAGGCCAAGTTCTTTGATTAACGCAGTATAACGCGTGATGTCTTTACCTTTAAGGTAATCAAGCAATTTACGACGTTGGCTAACTTTGCGAAGCAGACCACGACGTGAATGGAAGTCATGCTTGTGATCAGCAAAGTGACCTTGAAGCTTGTTGATATCAAAAGTAAGTAATGCTACTTGTACTTCAGGTGAACCAGTGTCGCCTTCAGCGCGTGCGAATTTAGCAATGATATCGATCTTTTCTTGATTGCTTAGTGACATAATAACTCCAAAAGTTAAATTTAATAGGTGCTTTAGCCGATCACTAATTCAGCCAAAACGATTAAGCGGGCGTATTCTACCAATAATGAGCATAACTACAAGTTAATTATCCTTCGCGGACCATTAAAGTAGCAAACTGTGCTTAACAGTTACTGCTGCTCTGGTTGTTGATTAGCTAAGCCACGCTTTGATTTTAAATGACCATCAGCATTACGTTCACCGGTGCCAATAAATACGCCGTCGGCCAAAACTTTCAGTGCGCCGTCGGGTAACTCGCAATCAAGGGCAATCGCTTGACCATGACTAAATAAGCTGCCTTGCTGCTGGGTGATCTCAACAACCGGTAAATCAACCAGTGCGGTGTCCATCGGCAATAACAGCTCATCGAGGTAGGTCGAATTGGCAAGCTCTTCAGCTTTCGCTTTGTCAAGCAGCTGCTCTAGTTGCTCAAGCGATACCATTTTATCCGCTGGGTAATGCCCCACGGCACTGCGGTGCAGCATAATCACGTGTGCGCCACAGCCAAGCTTTTCACCTAAGTCATCAACGATAGTACGAATGTAAGTCCCTTTTGATACATGGGCAGTCATTTGTATTTCGTTATTTGCTTCATCAAACTCATCTAGTGTTAAACTAAATACGTTTATTTTTCTGCACTTACGCGGTACTTCTATCCCTTCACGGGCGTATTTATATAAAGGTTTACCTTCATATTTCAACGCTGAGTACATTGACGGGTATTGATCTGACTCGCCTAAAAAAGCGGCTATTTCAGCGGTTAATTGCGCCACCGTTACATTGACATCACGCGTTGCGACGATTTCACCATCTGAGTCTGAGGTGGTGGTGCGCTCGCCTAGTTTAGCGCGCACCACATAGGTTTTGTCGGTATCAAGTAAAAATTGCGTAAACTTAGTCGCCTCACCAAAACAAATCGGCAGCATACCGGTTGCAAGCGGATCGAGGGCACCGGTGTGCCCTGCCTTTTGCGCAAAATAAATGCCTTTTGCTTGCTGTAGTGCCTTGTTTGATGAAATGCCTTCAGGTTTGTTTAACAACAAAATACCATCAACGGGACGGCCTTTACTGCGTCTTGCCATTAGTCTTTAGTGCCTTCTTCGCTATCGGTTTCGTCATCAACATGCTTGGCGTTATCTTCACGTATCACAGAGTCCACTAGGTTAGAGATACGCATCCCTTCCATCAGTGAATTATCAACCACAAATTTAAGCTCAGGCATGATACGCGCACGAATACGTTTACCTAACAACGAACGGATATAACCGGTTGCTTCGTTAAGTACTTTGGCGCTTTGTTTTGCTGCATTTTCATCTTCGGTATTAAATACGGTAATGAAAACTTTGGCATAAGATAAATCGCGCGATACTTCTACCGCAGACACTGTCACCATGCCTAAGCGTGGGTCTTTAATTTCGCGTTGTAAAATTACCGCAATTTCTTTTTGAATTTGCTGAGCAACACGATCAGTGCGAGAAAATTCTCTCATTACATTTGTCCTAAAATTATAACTTCTTAAAATAATACCCATTGGCTTCAGTATAGGGGCTATTTAACGATAACAAAATTGCTCGCTAACGCGGCAAAATTTTTACTCTCTCGTGGTGCTAAATATACCGTGTTTAACAACGCTTACGAGTGATTTAATTCGTTATATTGTGCTCCGCCTTAGGCGCACGAGTATAGTAAGTTAACTAAATAATGGATACACAAATGGGGGCTGAGCCCCCATTTAAAATCTTAGCACAGGTTATGTTGGGCTATCGAGGGTATCCCTTGAGTGTCCAACATACCTAGTCACAATTAAAGTGTACGTTGTACTTCAACTGTTTCAAATACTTCGATTTGGTCGCCAACACGCACGTCATTGTAGTTCTTAACACCGATACCACATTCCATGCCGTTACGTACTTCAGCCACATCATCTTTAAAGCGACGTAATGACTCAAGCTCACCTTCGTAGATAACCACGTTTTCACGAAGTACACGAATTGGTGCGCTACGTTTAACAATACCTTCGGTAACCATACAACCGGCAATTGCGCCAATTTTTGGCGACTTAAATACGTCACGAACCTGTGCAAGACCAATGATCTCTTGCTTAAACTCAGGTGCTAACATACCCGACATTGCTTGTTTAACTTCGTCAATCAAGGCATAAATAACGCTGTAGTAACGTAGGTCTAAGTTTTCAGCCTCAATCACTTTACGTGCAGATGCATCAGCACGAACATTAAAGCCCACTACGATAGCGTTAGACGCTGCAGCAAGGGTTGCATCCGTTTCCGTGATACCACCAACGCCTGAACCCACAATCTTCACTTTTACTTCATCAGTAGACAGCTTAGTTAATGAATCAGAAATTGCTTCGATAGAACCTTGTACGTCTGCTTTAAGTACTACGTTAACTTCAGAAACATCGCCTTCAGCCATGTTAGCAAACATGTTTTCAAGTTTCGCTTTTTGTTGACGAGCAAGTTTAACGTCACGGAATTTACCTTGACGGTATAACGCAACTTCACGTGCTTTACGCTCATCTTTAACAACGGTGGCTTCATCACCCGCAGCTGGAATACCAGAAAGACCTAAAATCTCTACCGGAATAGACGGACCAGCAGACTTAATGTCTTTACCGTTTTCATCGCGCATTGCACGAATACGACCATACTCAAGACCACATAGTACAATGTCACCTTGGTTAAGCGTACCTGACTGAACAAGGATAGACGCTACTGGACCACGGCCTTTATCAAGACGTGATTCAATAACCACACCGGCAGCCATACCTTCGGTAGGCGCAGTAAGCTCTAACAGCTCAGATTGCATAAGAACCGCTTCTAATAGGTCATCAATACCTAAACCGGTTTTCGCAGAGATATGCACGTACTGTGTGTCGCCGCCCCACTCTTCAGGAATAACGTCTAGCTGTGCTAGTTCGTTCTTAACGCGATCTGGGTCTACGCCTTCTTTATCCATTTTGTTTACAGCGATAATTAAAGGAACGCCAGCTGCACGCGCATGCTGTACCGCTTCTTTAGTTTGTGGCATTACACCATCATCAGCTGCAACCACTAGGATTACGATATCGGTTGCTTTAGCACCGCGAGCACGCATTGAAGTAAATGCGGCGTGACCCGGCGTATCTAAGAAGGTGATCATGTTGCCGTTTACATCAACGTGGTACGCACCAATGTGCTGTGTAATACCACCGGCTTCACCTGAAGCAACTTTAGCTGAACGAATGTAATCAAGCGTTGATGTTTTACCATGGTCAACGTGACCCATAACAGTCACTACTGGTGCACGCGGCTCAGACTTACCATCTTCGTTACGGTCATTAAGTACTGTTTGCTCTAATTCATTTTCTTTAACAATGATAACCTTGTGGCCCATTTCTTCTGCCACTAATTGTGCAGTTTCTTGGTCAATCACTTGGTTAATGGTAACCATGTCACCCATTTTCATCATTGTTTTTACAACTTCAGCGCCTTTAACTGCCATGCGTGATGCAAGCTCTGCCACTGTAATTGTTTCACTAATACGCACTTCATTTTTAACATCAGCCGTTGGCTTTTGGAAACCATGTTGTAGCGATGTAGGTGCTTTTAGCTTGCCTTTGTTACGGCCTTTAGACGCAGCAAATTTATCTTTTGCTGGCGCTTTTTTCTTTTTCTTCGCACGGCGTGTGCCTTGCTCATCACGAGCATCTGCAACATCTTCCGCTTCACGTGCGTAAGTCGAAGTCGTAAGGTGGTGATCCGCGGTTTCTTCGCGTTTCTTACGTTCTTCTTCTTCTTTTTTCCAACGTGCTGAGTTCTCTTCAGCTAATTTCCGTGCTTCTTCTGCTTGACGTTTCGCTTCTTCTTCAGCTTTCTTCAATGCGGCCTCTTCTGCTTCTTTTTGCAGACGCTCAGCTTCGATGCGATCTTTCTCAGACTTAGCACTTTGCTCTGGGGTCATCTGCTTTTGTTTCGC
>NZ_JBFJHD010000240.1:0-4297 GCF_041613455.1 Pseudoalteromonas sp.
ACAATAATTACAGTAGGTAAAACTTCAGCTTCCTCAGGTAAAAACTGCTAACAAGTCACTCAAAAGGACAAATAACAGTTGGTTTTTGCTCCTTCGTCGCTTATTTTAACCAACTATTATTTGCCTCTTAGTGAGGCGTTATGTTCTAGGAGGAGCAATTGAAACTAGTTGGCAGTATTTTTATAGCAATTGTACTATTACCGGTCGCTCTCTATATAAATCAATTCGGCTTTGGTACTTGGGTGGAGCATACCAAATGGGCTGAAATGGGGAGTTTTTTCGGCGGTATTTTAGGGCCTATCATTACAGTTATATCGGTTACTTTTTTATACAAACAACTAAAGGAACACCAAAAACAGCAACAATATGCTCTGGACAGTCTCAAATTACAAAAAATTGAATCTGATATTGCTTTTTTCTCCTCTATTGTAAAGAAGGAGCTCGATAGGATAATCCCAACTATGGATAACCGAGTATTAAGTGATGTACTTAGTCACCATGCTGCAGAAGTATGTGCTGTTCATACTCAATATCAAGGTGAAGAAGATCCTGATTTAATTATCAAGGAGTTTGGAAGAAGGTCTTTTGATTTCTTAATTTGTTACGAAAGTTTATTTGCATCATGGAATGCAATTAATGCACAGCTACACGCCCTTCATAAATTGGATCTTGCATTAGAAATAGAAAGCTATAAGTCTCAACGAGCTAGAGTTTTTGCAAGCCTTGACAGCATTATGTGTACCCATTTAGACACCATTTCAATGACATTAGATCTGAATTATCAACCACATTTTCGGCCATCATTTGAAGATGTCAGGAATAAAACACATAAATAAAAGTGAATGGGGTCAAATCTTGACTTCAGACATTACAAAAGTGAATGGGGTCAAATCTTGACTTCAGACATTAAGAATCTTCAATGTCTGTTCATGGCACATATGGGACCACAGCATTTGACAGATCAAGTAAGGTATATTTCTCTAAAGCAATTCAAGAAACTCGACAGAGGTGCTCATTACTTTAAATGTTAAAGCAGCTATTTAGCTGCTTTGTTATTCTTCGGTTTTTTCTTTAAACTCACATAAATCTTCAATAATGCAGCTACCGCATTTAGGCTTACGTGCCACGCAGGTATACCGCCCATGCAATATAAGCCAGTGGTGTACATCGACTTTAAATTCTTTGGGGATCACTTTTTCCAGCTTTTGCTCAACCGCCACCACGTCTTTGCCCATAGCAAGCTTAGTGCGGTTAGAAACGCGAAATATATGCGTATCTACAGCAATTGTTGGCCAGCCAAAAGCAGTGTTGAGCACCACGTTAGCTGTTTTTCGACCTACACCTGGCAAGGCTTCAAGCGCTTCGCGGTTTTCTGGTACTTCGCCGTTGTGTTGCTCAACGAGTATTTGGCACATTTTATACACATTGGCGGCTTTTGAATTAAATAAACCAATGGTTTTTATATAATCGCGCAGTGTGTCGTGGCCTAAATCTAAAATGGCTTGTGGCGTGTTAGCAACCGGAAATAGCTTACGGGTGGCTTTATTTACGCCCACATCGGTGGCTTGCGCTGAAAGTGTTACCGCCACCAGTAATTCGAACGGGCTTGAATATTCAAGCTCCGTTTCTGGATGGGGATTGGCCTCGCGTAACCGCGTGAGTATTTGCAGACGTTTTTCTTTATTCATGGCTGTTAATACGCATTAAAATAATGCATTTTCTCCTACGTTAAGCTAGTAACACGAGCACGCGGCCCTTTTTCTGCCTCGGGGGACACAGTGTGTTTTGCTTGTATTTGTGCATCGATAATATTTTTTGCTGCAATCAATAAGCCTAAGCCTAAAAAGGCACCCGGCGGTAAAATAGCGAGTAAAAATTGATTATCAAAGCTAAATACCTCAATGCGTAAACTTTGCGCCCAGGGGCCAAGTAATAAATCGGCGCCATCAAATAATGTACCTTGACCAATCAGTTCACGCATCGCACCCAGAATAACCAGTACTAGCATAAACCCAAGCCCCATCATTAAACCGTCAAAGGCAGATAAGTGCACCGGGTTTTTAGACGCATACGCTTCAGCACGGCCAATTATTGCGCAGTTGGTCACAATAAGTGGAATGAAAATGCCCAAAGATTGATACAAGCCATAGGTATAAGCGTTCATTAATAACTGCACCACGGTTACAAAACCGGCGATGATCATCACAAATACCGGAATGCGAATATCTTTAGGTACCCAATTTCTTACCAGCGACACCGTTACATTTGAGCCAACCAAAACTAACAGGGTGGCCAAGCCAAGACCCAAGGCATTGGTAACCGTAGATGTAACAGCAAGCAGCGGACACAACCCTAACAATTGCACTAGGGCAGGGTTGTTAGCCCACATGCCATCTTTGTAAAGTGTTTTTATTTCACTCATTGCGATACCTCTACACACGCATTTGGTGCTGCAAATACAGCATCAAATTCATCTTTAGCGAATAACACCGCATTTTTTACCGAACCAATCACCGCGCGGGGTGTAATGGTGGCACCTGTAAACTGATCAAATTGACCACCGTCTTTTTTGACCGCCCAACGTTCATCGTCAGCACTGCGTACCGTCATGTTGTTAAATGAGCTGATCCAAGCTGACTTTCTTATTTCGACTTTATCACCTAATCCCGGGGTTTCGGCGTGCTTGGTGCTTCGCACGCCAGCAATGCGGCCGTCACTTAATACCGCAGTTAATAAGTTAATATCGCCACTGTAGCCATTTGGCGTTATATGTCTTACCACCAGCGCCACAGGCAGATTGTTTTTACGCGCGCGATATACCACTTGATCAGCATAAGGGCCTAAGCGCGGGTCGTTAATAATAACGCAATCGTGCGAAAGCTGGTTATCGTATGCGCGCGGATCAAGCACCTCGTGTAACTGAGTAGTGAGCTGTAATAACTCTTGCTCTGCTATTTTATCGGCAGTAAGCATATTGATAGTGGCGACCAGCCCGGTGGTTGCTAAGGCGAAAGTACTTAAAATAACGCCATTTTTAGCCATAGACGATAAAATCATTTTTGACCTCCGTGACCATAGGTTCGCGGTGGGGTGTAATAGTCAATCAGCGGTACGGCAATGTTCAGTAGCAACACACTAAAAGCCACGGCGTCAGGGTAACCGCCAAATGTACGGATTAAGTACACTAATAAGCCAATCGCTGCGCCATAAATTAAACGGCCTTTATTGGTGGTTGCAGCCGACACCGGATCGGTCGCAATAAAAAATGCACCCAACATGGTAGCCCCACTGAATAAATGAAATACGCTGCCAGGCTCGGTTCCTGGTGAGGCAATATAACCAATCGCGCTACACAGCGCTAAACTGCCAAGAAAGCTAGCAGGTATGTGCCAGTTAATAATTTTAGCTTTTAGTAAATAAAGTCCGCCCGCTAAAAAGCCTAAATTAACCCATACCCAGCCTAAACCAGCCCATTGATTAAACACTGGTTTTTGCATGCTTTCGGTTACCGTTAAACCGTGCGCTATATCTGTTTTAATGGTATCGAGCGGGGTGGCCATGGTTATTCCGTCAATCCCTGCGCGCATTTGCTCTAAGCTAAAGCCTAACGCAGTAAAGTCGGTAAAAATAAGGCTGAGCTGTTCCGAAATACTAATGGGGGAGTTGAGTAACTCGCTTACCGGTAGCCAAGCGGTCATTTGTACTGGAAATGAAATTAGTAATAACACATAGGCTGCCATGGCAGGGTTAAATAAATTAAATCCTAAGCCGCCATACAGTTGTTTAACAATAACGATGGCAAAAAAACAGCCAATAATCGTGATCCACCATGGCGCAAGAGGCGGAATACTGAGTGCTAATAACACACCAGTAAGCCAAGCACTGCCATCGCTTAAAGCGGGCCAAACAGGGCGTTTACGCATCAGCATGACGGCGGCTTCAAATACACTCACTGCAAGCAGCGCTAAGATGAGTTGAATAATCACGCCGGTGCCAAAAAATACAATTTGCGCAACCAACCCTGGAATACATGCCACTATAACAGTGAGCATTAATTGGGTTAACGACTTATGGCTATGATTATGCGGCGAACTGGCCATGGTTAGTTTCATGACTGATCATTTCCTTCTTGTTGTGCCTTTTTGGCTTTCGCCCGGGCGATAGCAGCTGCCACCGCTGCTTTTTTCTTGTCATCACTCGATGCAGAAGTATTGGGCTCTGCGGCTTCACTCTGCTGATCTGTGCTACTAGTCGTTGAGGATGCCTCAGCCTCTTTAGCGGCCTTTTTTGCTTTAGC
>NZ_JBFJHD010000241.1:0-4253 GCF_041613455.1 Pseudoalteromonas sp.
AATACCTATCCCGATACCGATGATTTGCCCCTGTGCAGCAGGTGGCTGCACCTGCATGTGTTGCTTAAATCGCGTAAGTTGCGGGCTACTCTCGTTAGCAAGCAAAGTTAAATGCGGTTGAAAATTTTGCAATACATTGGGACTGCCGTAACGTTTAAATGCCAGCACTTTATTTGGGTAGCTTTTTGCCCAGTTTGGCAAGGCCGCGCTTTTATCACGCAGTGGCGACAACGCCAGCACCACTTCATCGGCCAGTTTTTGTAGTGCTGCAGAGTGCGCTACATTAATAAACGCCCAATTACCTTTTGATACAGTAAAGCCCTCTGCGGTAATAGCAAAGGCTTGCTGTTGCTGGGCTATCTTTGCCACTATGCGCTTTATTGCCGCTTCACTGCCACGCTCATATTCGGTTAAATACAAGGTCACATGCACGGGTTTACCTTGAGCGTAAAAGCTCGTTAAACCTTGAAGTTTTAGTGCGTCACTGGTGCGCTGCATTAAGTCAATAATAGGCTGCGAAGGAATGGCAAACACATTAATGCTAACGCTGTTAGCGATCGCCCAAGGGGATGTGCCAAGCAGCATCACGAAGGCGATACAGGTAAATAGTCGCGGTTTTATCTTTAAGGTATTTAACATTACATCGTCAGTGTGATGATTGATTACAGCTATGGTAAGGGTTCTCGGGGGCGCAGTAAATAACATCGCAGGCAATAACTACCAACTTAAGCGCCGCACTTTTTACTTTCTAGGCAAAAGTCCGTACAATCCACCTCGATTTTGGCGTGCGTTAGTTGCACCTTTACCCTAACAATTAATGAATGACTTATGCACCAAATAGCCGATTTAATTTCTATTTTTGCAGCTACTTTTTACCAAGATTACAATACTCAATTGGTAAAGGGGGATGACGAGCCGGTTTATATCCCCGCGAATGATAAAACACCGTTTCATCAAATTGTGTTTGCCCATGGCTTTTACGCCAGTGCCTTACATGAAATAGCGCATTGGCTGGTGGCGGGCGAAAAACGCCGTTTACTGGAAGATTATGGATATTGGTATTGCCCCGATGGGCGCGATCAAACCCAGCAAGCTGAATTTGAAACTGTTGAAGTAAAACCCCAAGCCATAGAGTGGTTATTAAGCACCGCGGCTGGGTTTGATTTTAATGTGTCGGTAGATAACTTAAATGGTGAGCAAAGTTGTCGCTTTGCGTTTCAACAGCGCGTGCATCAACAGCTGTTATGCTTGCTTGATAAAGGTGTTAATACTCGAACCGCAGCGCTATTAAAGGCATTGAGTGATTTTTATAAAACGCCTTGGCCGCTAACGAAAGCGCAATTTAATTGGCAACACCCACAGGAGCTTTGCAATGGTGTTTAAATTAGGTTTAATTATCAATCCGCTTGCGGGTTTAGGTGGCAGTGTGGCGTTAAAAGGCAGTGACGGCGCGGCTACCGCAGAAAAAGCATTGCAATTAGGCGCTGAGCCCAAAGCAAATAGCCGTACCAAAGCGGCGCTTGAAGTGTTATTACCGTATAAAGAGCAACTCATTATTTATACCGTTAATAATGACATGGGTGAGCACTGCGCCAAGTCGCTCGGTTTTAACGTTGAGGTGGTGCATACCACCGCAGCGATAACCACCGCCGAGGATACCGAAAATGCCGTAATAGCACTGAAACAGATAGGTGTAGATTTAGTGTTATTTGCCGGCGGTGACGGTACCGCTCGTAATATTTGCCATGCGGTTGAAGATACAGTACCGGTGTTAGGTGTTCCCGCGGGCTGTAAAATTCATTCGGGGGTTTATGCTATTACGCCTAAAGCGGCGGGTCGCGTGGTTGAAATGCTGGTGAATGGCGAACTGGTTACCCTAAGTGATGCCGATGTGATGGACATAGACGAAGACGCATTTAGGCAAGGCACCGTTAAGGCCAAGCGCTTTGGTGAAATGCAAGTACCTAGCGAAGTGCGTTATATGCAGGCAGTGAAAAGTGGCGGTAAAGAAAGCGACGAGCTGGTATTGACCGATATTGCCGCTTACGTGGTGAGCGAAATGGACGAAGACACACTGTACGTTATGGGCAGTGGCTCAACCGTTGCAGCGGTGATGGAAGAAATGGGGCTAGATAATACCTTGCTGGGGGTTGATTTAGTGAAAGATCAAAGCCTAATAGCCCAAGATTTAACCGCCGCGCAGTTACTTGAGCACACCCAAGGGCAGAGCACTAAATTGGTGATCACCTTAATTGGTGGTCAAGGGCATATTTTTGGCCGCGGTAATCAACAGCTCAGCCCCGCGCTTATTCGCACCATAGGCAAAGAAAATATAATTGTGGTGGCAACAAAAACAAAATTACAGGCTTTAAATGGCCGTCCGCTTATTTGCGACACCGGCGATAGCGCCTTAGATGATGAATTAAGTGGGTATATAAAAGTAACCTGCGGATTTAACGACCATATTATGTATGCAGTGGGGCATCAAAGCCTTGAAGGCAGCACGACCTTACAACATCAGGAGAAGTAAAAAATGAGTTTAGTGAACTATATTGATGCAGCCCAGCATTATTTTGATGACTTAGTAGTTAAAGCAACCGACGATGAGTTATTTGCCGGTGGCTACTTACGCGGTCACTTTGACTTAGCAGTGGGCTATGCACAAGTAGAGCAGTTATCGATTAGTTGCGACGAACTTAACGACACCGTAGAGCAAAGCTTAGTAAAAGCGTACCACAACGGCGAGCTAAACGAAGACGATAAAGCCCTGGTTGTTAGGCTCTGGGAAGAAGTCAAAGCACTGGCTTAAAATAGCGTAAAGTTACGCATATAAAACATAAAATACCGTTAAAAGCGCGACACAACGCAAAGTTTGTCGCGCTTTTTTATGATTAAAACTTAAAGTAGCTAAAAGCTCAATTTACTGTGAGCTAAAGATAGGATATTGTTACTAAAATATAATTTAGAGAGCATAAAATAATGAATAATAACGAAAGCGCATTACCCACTGGGGTGATCGCACGATTTTTAAATTTTGTAGAGCGAGTAGGGAATAAATTACCCGATCCGGCAATTATATTTTTATTCGCGATGCTATTAATTTGGGGATTGTCGTGGTGGTTTTCAGGCGTTAGCTTTGATGCTATCGATCCTCGTACCGGCGAAGCCATTATTATTAACAATATGTTGGCAAGTGACTCCCTCGCCACGTTCTTATCCTCTATGGTAAAAACCTTTACCGGTTTTGCGCCTTTAGGCGTGGTATTAGTGGCTATGCTGGGTGTGGGTGTTGCTGAGCACTCGGGGTTTATTAACACCGGCCTTAAGTTAATGCTTAAAGTGACCCCTAAAAAACTATTAACGCCGTCGATTATTTTAGTGGCAATAGTCAGCCACACCGCGACCGATGCAGGCTATGTATTAGTTATTCCGCTTGCTGGGGTAATCTTTTTTGCTGCAGGGCGTCATCCGCTTGCCGGCATTGCAGCCGCCTTTGCCGGAGTCAGTGGTGGCTTTGGTGCTAATTTTATTCCCTCAGGAATTGACCCGTTACTGCAAAGTTTTACCCAAAGTGCGGCACAAATCATTAATCCAACTATGAGCATTAACCCACTGAATAACTGGGCATTTGCTTCTGCATCGAGTTTATTTATTGTGATGTTAGGCTGGTACATTACCGATAAAATTATTGAACCACGGCTGAAAAATACCGCCGTTGATGGTGATAAAGAAAATTTACCAGTATTTGAAGATGCCCGCAGCGACGAAAAACGCGCGTTTTTAATTGCCAGCTCGGTAATGATTGCAGGTCTGGCGTTACTTGCCTATGTGTCGGCTGATAGTGACTCGGCGATGCGCAGCAGTGACGGCTCGTTAACGAACTTTAGCTCGCCCTTAATGCAGTCGATTGTACCGCTAATATTCTTACTGTTTTGGATCCCAGGCGCCGTGTATGGTTTTACCGTAGGCACCTTTAAAAGTTCTAAAGACATGATAGATGCGATGAGCAAAGCGATGAGCGGCATGGCGTATTATATTGTAATGGCATTTTTCTGTTCGTTATTTATTGCCGCGTTTAGTAAATCAAACCTTGGGGCATTACTGGCAATCGAAGGGGCGCAGTTATTAAAAGCGATGGCGTTGCCAAGCTCAGTGACGGTAGTAGGTATTATCTTTTTAACCGGCTTTGTTAACTTGTTTGTTGGCTCAAGCTCAGCTAAGTGGGCGCTGTTAGGTCCAGTGTTTGTGCCTAT
>NZ_JBFJHD010000242.1:0-4245 GCF_041613455.1 Pseudoalteromonas sp.
CCTGAACTGAGTAACTTACTGCGTATGTCACTTTCATCAAAAGCCACAGATAGCTGATCGTCTAACCTCTCTATTTGATAGTATATACCCGCTTTTAAACTAGTTAGTTTTGCTAGACTGTGCGTATTTACATTTACCATCACCTTCGATATCTTCGACACAACATCTAAAAACCAGACTTGCTCATCTGTTGTATTTATCGCTATAGCTTGGATTTTTTTTATTATTTGTTGATTGCCATATTCATATTCTTTGGTGTTTCCCGCCAATTTTTGACCAACAACTTCGATTAGATCATCAACTATATTCGCCTTTATTAAGCGATGTAGTATGTTTAATCCCGACTTACAGTCATTTGTTATTAATGAGTGTGGGTGGTGCATCATTAAAATAATTTCACCCTGATTTTTAAGCACCCTGAGTGCTTCAGGAAGCGACTTTGACCAATCTGAATATTCAAAACCGAACTGGCTGACTAACACATCAAATGAATTATTTTCGTAAGGCAGTGCTTCTAACGAAGTGTTAAATTTGAAATCGATAGTGGCGATTGCAGCATTTAGCTCAGCCGCGTTGCTAGTAATTTTACTTGGTGCAATATTAGCTAAATCACATCCCGCTACCGTGCCATTCAAATGATGCTTAGTTAATACACTTTGCAGCCATATTGCTAATGCGCCTTTCCCTGTCGCTAAGTCTAAGTAGGAACACCCATTGTTTTTTGAACGAATATAATTTTCCCAAAACGTTAAAATTTCTTCGGGGTATCCCAGCTCTGTTTCTGCATCGCCAAAGCTTGATAACCTGTTTGTTGAATCCCAGTAATGATCCCAGTGCATTATTTTTCTCCAAAAAAAAGAGCGGCTATAAGCCACTCTTTTATTTACTTAATAAATAAACTTAGAAAGATTGTTTAAAGTTTAAGTACATTGTACGTCCGAAGCCTGAGTATAAGTTGAAGTTATAGTCACGGCCGCCAAAAGCATATAATGGTGGTTCCTTGCCGAATGCATTTTGTGCACCGAAGCTCACTTTACCATTCCAAGGAGTATTATACGCAACTTGTAAATCATGGGTTACCCAAGAAGGGATATGACCTACACAAGCACCATCAGCTGTAATGTCTTCACACTGGCTATCAATTAAGTTTAGGTTCCAAGTAAAGTCAAAATCAGCAAACGAATATACGTTTGATAAACCAAGACGCATTTGTGGATAACCTGGGTCATTCACAAAGTTACGACCGCCATCGGTGCTGTAATCAATCATGTGTGACACATTAAGATTTGTTCTTAATGATCCTGCTTCGCCAAAATCAAACATTGAGCTTGCTTTAAAGTCAATACCTGAAGTCTCAAGGGTGCCATCATTACCAAAACCACGGATTACTTCTGAAATAGCTCCATTAGGTGCTCGTTTAACGGTAAATGCATCTGGAACAGAGTCACCACGTAAACGTGCATCTATAATAGCTTGTGAGCTAAATGCTCGAATTCTGTTGGTAATTTCGATGTTGTAGTAATCAAGCTCAACTGAAATAGCATCAGTTACTTGGTAAACTAAGCCTGCTGAGTATTGATCTGATTGCTCAGATTGTAGCCCAGGGTTCGCAATAACAATTGCGTTGATTTGCGCAGAACAACCGGCTTCCTCACCAATAGCTGCACAGTGAGCATCGTCAGAAACAGAGTCTGCTGATTCAGCAGGTTGCTGGGTTAAATCTGGTAATGATGGCGCACGGAAACCTTTACCCCATGAAGCACGAAGTACTAGATCATCTATTGGGTTATAGCGTGCAGATACTTTTGGTGAAAAGTCTGAGCCATAGTCAGAGTAATCATCATAGCGACCCGCAAATGTAAGCTCAAATGACTCAACTACTGGTACTAACGCTTCAAAAAACAAACCACGTACTGAACGACTACCGCCAGCGCTGCTACCAGATGAACCACCTACTTGACCTGCTTCAGAAAGTGAGTCGTATTTATCACCATAGTCTTCTGTGCGATATTCAAAACCAATAAAGCCTTGGATTGCACCTGCATCTGTTTCCATGATATCGAATGCAGCATTTGCATACACTTCTTCTTGGTTAAATTTACCAACACGTGACGTTGTAACTGTCATCGCATTTTTAACTTCTTGTGACGCACCAAATGGGTCATTTAGCATGTAAGTGCCATCATTAATGTACTGACGTGCGGCACTACGAAGTACGTAACCACTACCTTGGTTGTTACTTTCGTTAATAGTTTTACGTACACCTGCTTCTACAGATACATTCCCAATCATACCATTGGTACCAAAGCTAATATCTTTAAGCTCTGATGTTAGGTTGTTATCACGGTTACCAAGGGCAGCAAAACGATGCCAGAAATCAAGTGGCTGTTGCTCCATACCTAGCGATGGATCGTAAATTGGGCTATTTGGATTAGTCGGGTTATTTGGGCTATCAGCATCAATTTGATCTGGGCCATACGCAGTTTCATCTAATGCTGGCGCATAACGACCAAACGATTTAGTTTGTGAAATATTTATGTTGGTGTATACGCTCCAATCATCATTGATTTCGTATGTTGCTTTAACAAACGCTGAACGGTTTTTAATTGACGCTTCATCAGCAGAAACAGCAGCAAAGTTAAAGCCACAACGCTTACCAATACGATAAAAGTTTTCGTTGCCTACGCCTTCACACGTTGCTTCTGGAGAAAAGAAGTCAAAATTACTGGCACCAGGTATATATTCACCATTTTCGTCTTTAGCCATTGTTGTAAAGTTATTTGAATATACAGAACCACCTGGGCTGTACCAAGGGAAATCACGTGCATAAACAATATCACGACCACTCCACGACGCACCCGCTAGTACAGAAGCATTATCTGAAGAAGCACCGAATAACACAGAACCATTCTCACGGTCGCCGCCTTCGTGCTCAATACGACCTGAGCCTAAAGTAACTTCTGCACCGTTAAAGTCTTTACGTAAAATAACGTTAATTACACCACCGATTGCATCAGAACCATATAGTGCCGATGCACCATCCGTTAAAACTTCAACGCGTTCAACTGCGGCCATAGGGATAAAGTTTAAATCTTGACTTGAACCTGTAAGCGTTGATTTAGGTAAACGACGACCATCAACGAGTACTAATGAACGGT
This sequence comes from Pseudoalteromonas sp., assembly GCF_041613455.1. Lineage (GTDB taxonomy): Bacteria > Pseudomonadota > Gammaproteobacteria > Enterobacterales > Alteromonadaceae > Pseudoalteromonas. The sequence goes on from NZ_JBFJHD010000242.1 coordinate 3,159, forward strand.
CTGAGCCTAAACCACGAAGACTTACTGTCGTTGCGCCCTGAGCAGAACTACCTGACTGTGGACGGAACGAACCCAGACTGTTAAAAGTCGTATTACGTAGTAAGTCAGCAACAGACGTTTCACCACTTAGCTCAATTGCAGCACGGTCAATAACTGTTACTGGTAAATCACCAGCCATATCAACACGTTTGATGCGTGATCCGGTTACTTCGATGCGCTCTACTTTTTCTGCGCCTTCTTCAGCAGCGATGGTGCTTGCTGAAAATGCAGCTGTTGATGCTGCACCAAAAGCGATCGCTAAGCGAACTGCTTTTGAAACTTGATTGTTTAACATTTGATTCTCCCAAGAATACTATTTTATTTTTTGTTTATATAAAAACAGGCCTGCCATATCGGCTAGTTCCTATTTTGATTTGAATAGTAGTCTCAATTGAAGCAAAAGGTCAACAGCAACTTAACCTAAAAACACCTTTATTTACAGTTGTTTACAAACATGAAACCACTTTATTATTGCGTATAATACACTAGCGAAAACACAATAATCACAAAGAATCAATAATGCAGTAAACACAAAAATAAACTATAGATATAGCGTTATATTTAAATAAAAGAAGGGGAACCCCTATCCTAACTAAAACACTGAGGGTTCAATTTATAGCGGAGTTTTTCGCTAGAGTAGATCAATTATCATTAATTTATTGCTGAGCAATAACAGGTACAATTGCTTCTCTTTAATTGAAAAGGAGTTGAACTTAATGTTGTCGTATCTGGTCATTTACGCTAAAACTTGTATGAGTGAGGTGTTAACTATTTAGTTTTAGCCGAACACTGCATTATGAACGCTTTCATTATCCACATTATTCCTCCCTTAAGCTAAAATGACTTGGAAATAATAACTTTCCAACAGAATAATTCATTTTCAACGCAAAACTCCTCAATCGTGATTTGGTTTGAACTTATCCCTGAACTGAGTAACTTACTGCGTATGTCACTTTCATCAAAAGCCACAGATAGCTGATCGTCTAACCTCTCTATTTGATAGTATATACCCGCTTTTAAACTAGTTAGTTTTGCTAGACTGTGCGTA
>NZ_JBFJHD010000243.1:0-4242 GCF_041613455.1 Pseudoalteromonas sp.
CGCCGCTTTACCGTTGATAAATTATCAGCCGAGCAACTTATTGATTATGGCTCGATGAACCAAGCAATGGGGCAGTTTATCCGCGCGGGTGTAATTGGCAAATTAAATGTGTTGGTTTCAGGGGGAACGGGCAGTGGTAAAACCACATTGCTAAATATTTTATCTGGATACATTCCTAAATCAGAAAGGATTATCACCATAGAAGATTCAGCGGAGCTACAATTACAACAACCCCACACGGTACGTCTAGAGACGCGTCCAGCTAACATTGAAGGCAAAGGCGAGGTTAACCAACGCGAACTGGTAAAAAACTGCTTAAGAATGCGTCCTGATCGTATTGTAATTGGTGAGGTACGTGGTGCCGAAGCAATTGATATGTTAGCGGCAATGAACACCGGGCATGAAGGCTCGTTAACCACCTTACATGCAAATAGTCCCAGAGACGCCTTAGGCCGGCTTGAAAATATGATATGTATGGGCGGTTTTGACATGCCCATTCATAATATTAGAGCGCAAATTTCTTCGGCAATTGATTTAGTGATCCAATTACAGCGTCACGAAGATGGCTGTCGCCGTATTACCAGTATTCAAGAAGTAACTGGTATGGAAGGCGATATGATCACTATGTCAGAAATTTTTACCTTTGAGCGAGAAAGTACTAACGCAGAAGGCCAAGTAACAGGCCACTTTCGCGCAACGGGCGTGGTGCCTTTATGTCATAAACAACTTAACACTAAAGGAATTGACGTTCCATATCACTTGTTTGAAGTTGATTTACCCAACAGGCAATTTTAACGGGAGTTCTCATGAGTCCACAGTTATTTTTTCTGCTTTTAGTTTTTGCCATAGTGGTATTGTTGGCGCAAAGTTTGTTTGTTTCGGTATATAACCCGCAGCGCGCTAATACCAAAAAATTAAAACAACATTTACGCAAGTTAGCGCCAGGAAATGACAAGTTACAGAGTACCTTGCTGCTAAGTGATAGGGTTAATAAGCTACCCCCATTTAGGCGCTGGCTCGAATCACTGCCTGTAATTGCAGATTTAACTTATAAAATGGAGCTGTCGGGCTCGAAATGGTTAGGCCATCAATATTTACTGCTGGCTTTAGTTGTCAGTGCGCTCGCCAGTATTCTTATGTATTACTTCAGTAATGATAAGGTATTTAGTGTGTTATTTGCGCTGATAGTGTTACTCGGCTTTCATTTTATGCTAAACAGGCGCATTAACCAACGAATGGAGCGTATTGAAGCGCAGTTTCCCGAAGCGTTAGATGTTTTAAAAAGGGCCTTACAAGCCGGTTATGCGTTTAGTGATGCTATAAAACTGGTATTTGAAGAGATGAAAGGTGATTTACCTGACGAATTTAAACTAATGTTTAACCGGATTAATTATGGTGATGATATTAAAATGGCCTTATTACACTTTGTAAAACGTGTGCCGAGCACCTCTGCAATGGCATTTTCGAGTGTGGTTGCAATTCAAAAGTCGACCGGCGGCAACTTAGCCGAGAATATCGATAATTTATCGAAAATTATTCGACAACGCTTTACCTTCAAAAGAAGGATAAAGACACTGTCGGCAGAGGGGCGTTTATCTGGCTGGGTTTTAGTGCTGATGCCGTTTGTATTATTTGCAGTGTTGTATTTGACATCGCCTAGTTATGTGAGTGAATTAACCGGAACCGAAGATGGTATTGGCCTGCTGAAGATTGGTGGAGTCGGTATGCTTATTGGGATTTATTGGATTAAAGAATTAATCAAAATTGAGGTGTAACTCATGGACTATATACAAGGGTTATTAAACAGCTTTATTGCCGACTCGCAACAGGTGCGTTGGGTTATTCTTTTTGTGGCAGGTTTGGCCGGTGTTACATTCGCGTTAGCCGGTTATTATTTAATCTCTGGTATGTATTCTCCTATTAAAGCACAGTTAGCAAAACTGCAGCATCAACCTAGTATCAGTAAGGGGGGGTATGAAGAGTATGCGCACTCATTAGAACATAACTTAGATAAATTAAAATATATGCCTTTTATTCACAGCAGTTTTGCTGGCGATAAAAGTACACGAAAATTATTAATTAATGCCGGTTTTCATTCACAAAACGCGTTAAAGGTTTATAACGCGCTGAAAATATTATCTGTCATACTGGGTATTAGTTTAGCCATTATCATTATGAAGTTTATGGGTGATGTGAGTTTTATGATCACCATTTATATCTTTGCTATAGGTTTTGGTTTGTTTTATGTGTTGCCAGGGCTCATTTTAACCCGCTTAGCAAATAAGCGGATGCTGAGTATGAATAGGTATTTCCCCGATGCGTTGGATTTATTGATTGTATGTTGTGAATCTGGCCTAGGCTTATTAGAGGCCTTTCAGCGGGTGGCCAACGAACTGATGTTTGTGCATCCAGAATTAGCCCATGAAATAAGCTTAGTGTGTAAAAAAGTCCGCGTGGGCGTGTCTATGCAGCAAGCGTTACAGGAATTTGGTGATAGAACCGGCTTAGAAGGGATTAAAGGCTTGAATTCGGTAATTGTACAAAGCCTTAGATTAGGCACTGGGGTGGCGCAGACGGTAAGGGTGTATGCCGAAGAATATCGCGATAAACGCCTGCAAGCCGCAGAAGAAAAAGCGGCTAAGTTGGGGGTGAAAATGATTTTTCCGATGATGCTGTGTATTTGGCCGTCTTTTTTTATTGTTGCTGTTGGCCCCGCGGTATTAAAAATAATGAATGTATGGGATAAGGCTTTTTAATTATGAATTATTATACACACAAAAATATCGTCATAATTTTGGTAACCCTAGTGCTTTTTTCGGCAATGGGCTGTAGCTCTACGAATAATGCAAATCGCGCATCAGCCAAAGAGCAAGCAAATAGCGCCAGTAATTTAGCGGCGTCAAAGCAGGCTTTGATTACATCTGCTCTAGAAGAAGAAAGTAACAACCAATGGCAAAAGGCCATATATTTTTATATTCAAGCATTGGAATTAGCGCCCGAAGATGTGGCGCTTTTATATCAAGTAGGGGTGTTACAAAACCGTTTAAATAACCCTAAATTAGCGATGCGTGCTTTTACAAAAGCAATTGAGATAGACCCACAGTATGGGCCCGCGTTAGGTCAGGTGGGGATTAGTTACCTAGAGCAGCAACAGTTAGATAAAGCCAGAAATTATTTGTATCATGCGGTGTTATATGATCAGCAACGTTTAAACAATGCTGACATAGAAACAGCTATTGTACCGCTCGATCAAGATTCGCCATTGCTAGCTTATAATGCTTATGCAGTGATAAAAGATATGGATAATCAACACACTTACGCGCAAGATGTATTTATTACTCTGTTAGGCACACAGCGCAATCAGTCGTTAATTTACACTAACTTGGGCTACTCTTATTACTTAACTAATAACTATAAACAAGCACAATATTACTATAAAAAAGCCCTTGACCACGATCCCCACTTTAAGCGCGCAAAATTAAATTTAGGCTTGATTTATGTACGCTATGGCCAGTACAACAGCGCGTTACGCTTATTTAAGCAAGTAATGACTGAAGCACAAGCTTATAACGATATTGGTTATTTATTGATGCTAGATGGGCGCTTAAAAGAGTCAGAATACTTTTTACAAACAGCGGTTGAGTTATCACCCTCTTATTATAAAAAAGGTAACATTAATTTACAAAATACCCAGTCGTATTTAAGGCAAGGGCAAACCAATATTGCATTACCTTATCAATCGAACCAATAACGGGGCAGTTTTGTGGCTAATAATGGGCTTTAACAAACAACCGACATGCAGCGTGTAGGTGTACTAAAAAGTGCACCGTTGGCGGAAATATTTTGTAAAGCAGTGCATGAGCAGCGAACACAACTGAAACTTGCCAGCGTTGGCAATAGAGGCAGCCAAGAGCTGATGAAAACTAAGGGATAAATGTGGATTTTAAGCGTAAACAGTCACTACTATGCCGATAAATTAGCCTATAGGTGTTATTTAACGGGAAAGTTCGCTTAAATAGGAGGTAATAATGAATAATCAAATTATTGGGATATTACTGATTGTGATGGGTATAGCGCTAGTGACTTGGGGGTATAATGTGTACGATGCAACAAATGTAAACGAAATGGTTGCCTTCAGTGTTGAGATACCTTTAGCAGCTTGGCTTAGTATGGGCTGTGGGGCAATTACTATTTTAGTTGGTTTTATTAAAATTAATGAGTGCGATTAACTGTGAGTAGGGC
>NZ_JBFJHD010000244.1:0-4233 GCF_041613455.1 Pseudoalteromonas sp.
ACGGAATAACTAGGGTTAGCAGTAACCAAACGACATTAATCGCTTGTAACGTTGCTCTAACATTTCATCCAGCGTAAGGGCTTGTAAGTCTGCTAAATCACGTTTTAAACGCGCTTTTAAGTTGCGCGCCATAGCATCGTAATTACGGTGAGCACCGCCAAGTGGCTCATCAACTAAATTATTGATCAAATCAAGCTCTTTTACTCGCTCAGCTGTTACACCCATTGCCTCTGCAGCAAGTGGGGCTTTATCTGCGCTTTTCCACAGAATAGAGGCACAGCCTTCTGGAGAAATTACCGAGTAAGTGCTGTATTGCAACATGTTAACACGGTCGCCAACACCAATGGCTAATGCACCACCCGAGCCACCTTCACCGATAACGGTACAAATAGTAGGTACTTTAAGCGCTGCCATAACTTTAAGGTTACGGGCAATCGCTTCTGACTGACCACGCTCTTCTGCACCAACACCTGTGTAAGCACCCGGTGTATCAATAAAGGTCATGATAGGCATTTTAAAGCGCTCTGCCATTTCCATTAAGCGCAACGCTTTACGGTAGCCTTCTGGCTTTGGCATACCAAAGTTGCGTTTAATTTTTTCTGCAGTGCCACGGCCTTTTTGCTGGCCGATAACCATCACTGGCTCGCCATCTAAACGTGCGATACCACCTAAAATAGCCGGATCATTAGCAAAAGTACGGTCACCGGCAAACTCGTCAAATTCCGTAAAAATGCGCTCGATATAATCTCGAGTATAAGGACGCAACGGGTGACGTGCTAACTGTGAAACCTGCCAAGCGCCTAATTCAGAGAAAATTTTCTCTTTTAAACGGTCGCTTTTCTCTTTTAGCTTGCTGACTTCCTCTTCTAACTCAAGGTCTAATTCGCCAGCGCGGCTTACATTCTGTAATTCTTCAATTTTTACTTCCAATTCTGCAATTGGAAGTTCAAAGTCAAGATAATTGAGGCTCATGCTCTAAACTACCTAATTAGTTAAATTCTAGTTCTACATCTTGCGCCGCCATTAAAGACAACTTATGAATTAAGTCATCCGTTGGCGTAACACACCATTCGATCCCTAGGGTTAACTGCGCCAATGCATCTGGGCGCTGATAATAAACCTTGATCGGACACGTTCCCATTTTGTATGGTTCGAGTACTTTTTGTAATTTATCGAAGAAACCGGCCTCGATTTGCACCATGTTCAGCGTCATTTTAATCGCTTTAATACGTTTTTCACGCGCTTGAGCAATGGTGTTTATTTCTCTCGCGGTCATTGTAATACCACCAGAGAAGTTATCAAAGCTGACCTGTCCAGATATTACCAAAATATTATTAACTTGCAGCATATCTTGGTATTTTTCAAACTCATCTGAATACAAGCGTACATCAATGCGGGCGCTCTTGTCATCTAAAGTTATTAAGCCCCAACGATTTCCTTTTTTATTCACTAACACGCGGGCCGAAATCACCAGCCCCGCAGCCACCGAGGTGACATCGCGATTAGTTGGCTGTAAATCAACCAAACGGCCACTGGTATAATGCTTTAACTCGCGGCGGTACTGATTAATTGGATGCCCTGTTAAATACAAGCCCAGCGTGTCTTTTTCGCCCTCTAGCCATTGATTATCGGTTAACGGGGTGGCTTTAATAAATGCCTGTTCAACTTCATCCGGTGCAGTGGCAAGCAAACCAAACAAATCACTTTGCCCTAACTGCTCCGCTTTATTGTGCTGATCGGCGGCGCGCATCGCATCTTTTAAGCTGGCTAATAAAGTTGCCCGCCCCGGTTGCGTTTTATCTGGACCGAGTTGATCTAGCGCACCGGCATATATCAGTTTTTCAGTGACCCGTTTATTTAACCGTTTTAAATCAACCCGCGCACAAAAATCAAACAAGTCTTTAAACGCTCCGCCTGCTGCGCGCGCTTCTAAAATCGCCTCTACGGGGGCTTCACCCACCCCTTTAATCGCGCCTATGCCGTAAACAATTTCGCCTTGCAGATTAACAGTAAACTTGTATTCGCCTGCATTCACATCCGGCGGTAGCAAGGTGAGTTTCATGTTTTCACATTCATCCACCAGCGTGACGATTTTATCGGTGTTATCCATATCTGCCGACATTACCGCCGCCATAAACTCTGCCGGATAATGGGTTTTCATCCATAACGTTTGATACGACACTAATGCATAGGCCGCCGAGTGCGATTTGTTAAAACCATAGCCGGCGAACTTTTCTACCAAGTCAAAGATTTTAATTGCCAGCTCACCGTCAATACCGTTATTGCGTGCACCATCTTCAAAGGTAGAACGTTGTTTCGCCATTTCTTCGGGTTTTTTCTTACCCATAGCACGGCGTAACATATCGGCGCCACCCAATGTATAGCCAGCAAGTACCTGGGCTATTTGCATTACTTGTTCTTGATACAAAATAATGCCGTAGGTCGGCTCTAAAATCGGTTTTAAACTTTCGTGTTGGTATTGCGCATCGGGATAAGAAATTTCTTCGCGGCCGAGTTTACGGTCGATAAAGTTATCTACCATGCCTGATTGTAATGGCCCTGGGCGGAACAACGCCACCAGTGCAATCATATCTTCAAAACAGTCGGGCTTTAAGCGCCGTACCAAGTCTTTCATGCCACGGGATTCTAGTTGGAATACCGCCGTGGTTTCGGCACGTAACAGCAACTCAATACTTTTTTTATCATTGAGTGGAATAGTATTGATATCAATCGGCTGTTTGCCTTCGCGGGCTAAGCGCTCATTGGTCATGTCCACCGCCCACTGTAATATGGTCAGTGTGCGTAAGCCTAAAAAGTCAAACTTGACTAACCCTGCGGTTTCTACGTCGTTTTTATCAAACTGGGTAACCGGGAACTTACCTTCATCATCGCAGTACAAGGCAGCAAAATCGGTAATGGTGGTGGGCGATATTACCACGCCCCCGGCATGTTTACCGGCATTACGCGTACAGCCTTCGAGAATGCGACACATGTCGATTAGGTCTTTCACTTCTTCATCGCCATCGTACGCTTCTTGCAGGCGTGGCTCCACTTCAAAGGCTTTAGCCAGTGTCATCCCAGGATCACCCGGGATTAATTTTGAAATCCGGTCAACGAAACCATAGGGGTGGCCCAGCACGCGACCCACGTCGCGAATAACCGCTTTTGCGGCCATGGTACCAAAGGTAATGATTTGCGATACCGCATTACGCCCGTACAACGCCGATACGTGATCGATAACCTCATCCCGCCTGTCCATACAAAAGTCGACGTCAAAGTCGGGCATTGAGACACGTTCTGGGTTCAAAAAGCGCTCAAATAGTAAATCAAACTCCAGCGGGTCTAAATCGGTAATTTTTAGTGCATACGCCACTAATGAGCCCGCACCGGATCCCCGCCCTGGCCCAACGGGAATATTGTTATCTTTACTCCATTGAATAAATTCCATTACGATCAAAAAGTAACCGGGAAAACCCATTTGGTTAATTACGTCGAGCTCTACTTTTAAACGCTCGTCGTACTCACCGCGTTTTTCTTTACGCTCTTGCTCATCGGGAAATAAAAACTGTAATCGCTCTTCTAAGCCATCTTGAGAAACTTTTACTAAAAAGTCTTCAATTTTCAGCGAGCCGGTGGGGTAATCGGGTAAAAAATAGGTGCCAAGCTGCACGGTAACATTACAACGCTTCGCTATTTCTACGCTGTTTTGCAGTGCTTCGGGTATATCGCTAAATAGCTCAGCCATTTGCTCGGCGGTCTTTAAATACTGCTCTTGTGAAAAGCGTTTTGGCCGGCGCTTGTCATCTAACGTATAACCATCAAAAATAGCCACGCGAATTTCGTGTGCTTCAAAGTTTTCCGGCTTTAAAAATACCACTTCGTTAGTGGCCACCACTGGCAGCTGCTCTTGGGCGGCCAGCTCCACCGCCATATGTAAATAGTTTTCTTCTTGCGGGCGATTGGTTCTGATCAGCTCAATATAGTAATGGTCGCTAAAATGCTGTTTATAAAAGCTGACCACCGACTCCACAATGCTGGCATTCCCTTTGAGCAGTGCTTTACCTAAATCACCATCTTTAGCGCCAGAGAGCAAAATCAGCCCGTCTTTTAAATCAATCAACCAGTCTCTGTCTATCACCGGGCGATGAAATACATGCCCCCGTTGATACGCTTTAGAAATTAATAAGGTGAGGTTTTTATAGCCTTGATTATCTTTCGCTAAAATAGTGATGC
>NZ_JBFJHD010000245.1:0-4226 GCF_041613455.1 Pseudoalteromonas sp.
AGTTTATATCCGGCGCACGATGCGAACCCCGAAACCATTATTAAAAATGCCGATACGGCGTTATACCAAGCTAAAAAGAGGGGCAGAAACACAGTGTGCCAGTTTTCCAACGAGTAACACGACCACGCTTAATTTTGTAGTTAAAACAACGCAGTAATGCTACTCTAGCGCTGCTGAAATTATAACCAGCGCTGGTGTACTGGTTTTTATTAATAAGGAATAGTTACATGGATCCAATTGCGCAATTGCTCAACACCCTATTTACCGTTGAAGCATTTTTACTAATTTTTGTGTTAGTGCTACTTAAAAGTAGCATTAAATTTGTACCGCAAAACCGAGCATGGCTGATAGAACGCTTCGGCAAATACCAATCAACTAAAGAAGCCGGACTAAACTTTATCATTCCATTTATTGACCGTATTGCCGCAGATCGCAGTTTGAAAGAGCAAGCCCAAGATGTGCCGTCGCAATCGGCGATTACCAAAGATAATATTTCATTGACCGTGGATGGTGTTTTATATTTTCGCGTGCTTGACCCTTACAAAGCTACCTACGGAGTTGATGATTATATATTTGCCGTTACCCAGCTTTCGCAAACCACTATGCGTTCTGAACTGGGTAAAATGGAGTTAGACAAAACCTTTGAAGAGCGTGATGTACTTAACACCAATATTGTCACCTCGATTAACCAAGCCGCTGAGCCTTGGGGGATTCAGGTATTGCGCTACGAAATTAAAGATATCGTGCCGCCGCAATCGGTTATGGAAGCCATGGAAGCGCAAATGAAGGCAGAGCGTGTTAAACGTGCGCAAATTTTAGAATCAGAAGGTGACCGTCAAGCCAACATCAACGTCGCCGAAGGGCGTAAACAAGCGCAAGTACTGGGGGCCGAAGGCGAAAAAGCCGAGCAAATTTTGCGCGCCGAAGGTGAAGCTAAAGCCATAATCGCCGTTGCCGAAGCACAAGCCGAAGCACTACGTAAAGTAGGTGAAGCGGCCGATACCGCGCAAGGTCAAAAAGCAATTCAACTTGATTTAGCCTCAAAAGCCATAGCAGCCAAAGAGGCGATTGCTAAAGAGTCATCGGTGGTGTTACTGCCCGATAGCAGCACTGAAGCAAGCTCTATGGTAGCGCAAGCTATGTCGATTATTAATACCTTAAACTCAAAACAAAAAGGTTAATTACTGAGGAATTATTATGAGCTTCATTACTGACAATCTACCTCAGGTGTTAATGGTGCTGGGTATTTTAGCGCTTATTATTGAAGTTGCAGTATTGGGGCTAACAACCTTTATACTGTTATTTTTAGGCATTTCGCTGTTTGTTACGGGGCTGCTAATGAGCCTAGGAATAATGACAGACTCAATTACGACGGCATTATGGAGTAACACCTTAATTACCGCTGCGCTGGCTATATTACTGTGGAAACCATTAAAAAAAATGCAAAGTAATGTTGACCGCAAACAGGTGAACAGTGACTTTGCAGAGCTTACTTTTGTGCTTAGTAGCGACTTAAATGAGCAGCAGGTTAGCACCTATAAATATTCGGGCATTAGCTGGCAACTAAAAAGTGAGCAACCGCTTAGTGCCGGCACCCGCGTTAAGGTGGTTAAAAAAGAAGTCGGCGTTATGTGGGTGGCAGAAATAGCAAACGATGACTAACCCCCGGCTAAATTAAACCCGTATTACGAGCAGCTATGGCTGCTCGTAATTTAAGTTTATCTACCAATGCCTGCAAACCCATTAACTGAGCTTAACCATAACTGCGATAACCCCATTGCTTACTACATTCAACATCAACTTTTCTAAATGCGAATAATTATTAAATAAATTTTAAAACCCCTTTCGCTTTAGCACAGAAGCTCTTATGCTATGGCCGAATTTGGCTGAGCTGCATTAATTTTATAGCATAAGCTCGCCACAGCTCTCCTTGCTAATTTATTATTTTTTTAGGACTACAGTTACCGTGGAAATTTTTAACGCAATTATTTTAGGCATTATTGAAGGTATCACCGAGTTTTTGCCTATTTCGTCTACCGGTCATTTAATTGTTGTTGCTCAATGGCTAAAAATTGAAGCCACCGCAACTAACCAAGCATTTGAAGTCATTATTCAATTAGCCGCCATTTTAGCGGTACTAGCCAACTACAAAGACAAGTTCAGCTCAAAACAGATTAACTTGTGGCTAAAAGTAGCAATTGCCTTTGTTCCTTTAGGGATCATAGGTTTTATATTTAGTGATGTCATAAAAGCCTTGTTCACCGTAGGGGTGGTTGGTGTGATGTTTATTGTGGGTGGAATAATATTTTTACTGTTAGAGCGCAATTACCAAGAACAACACTGTCGCACTACCGATGTTACCCAGGTGAGCTACCAACAAGCAGTGTGGATTGGTATTGCTCAGGTATTTGCGCTTATTCCAGGTACTAGTCGCGCGGGGAGCACCATTGTAGGCGCCATGCTGTGCGGGTTAAACCGTAAAGCCAGCGCGGAGTTTTCCTTTTTATTAGGCTTGCCAGTATTGGCGGCGGCCTCTGGCTACGATTTGCTAAAACATTATGATTTATTTACTTTTGACGATTTAACAGCGCTGGCCGTTGGTTTTGTGACCTCTTTTATAGTGGCCTATTTTACTATTAAGTTATTTATTCGCTTTTTAGAAAACTTTACCTTTGTTGGTTTTGGTATATACCGTATCGTATTTGGTGTTATCTTATTAGCCATCGCTTATGTTTAACACAATCAACAGGAGACAATAATGAGCGAAAAAATCAATCAAGAAGCGCTACATGCACTAAAAATTGCCTTTACTTATATGCCTAAAGCCATTGAGGTTACTAAGTATGAATACGGCGAGCGCTATCAAAGTGTGCTTGAGCATATTCAACTGGTGCGTGAAACCTTATTAATAAACGATGTAGACCCAGATGAGGTAGAGGGTGATATAAATCCTGAGTACACACCAAACTCAACTTATTAATATTAGCTACTTTATTATTGTTTAACTATTATACATACTAAGTGTTCATACGCTTTTGATTACTCTATTAAAACAATTAAGGATTTACTATGAATAATAAAGTTATTGGTATTGTGCTCATCGTTATTGGCGTTGCATTGGCAATTTGGGGTTATGATGTGTATGAAGCAGCCGGTTCGCAAGTGAGCCGGGCACTAAGTGGCGACACTCCTATAGAAGCGTGGGCCGGCCTCATTGGCGGAGCTGTGTGTATTATTATTGGCATAACGAGATTAAAATAAAGCATAAAAAGTCGTACGCTCTGTACGACTTTTCTCCCTTTAGCTGTTGAGTTTGCCTCCCCAGTAAGCATTACAAACAGCCTTATAGCTTAAAAAAATAGCTTGAACACAATACCTTGAACTAAACCTTGACCATATTTAACCGCTTAATTTCACCACTTAAGAGTGCAATAAATTGCTGCGCGAAAACCATGCACATTAACCTTTACTCCACTTGCTAAATAACCACGCTATTACCACCCTGCCTAGTTTAAACATCATCTAACGAGCATCAACGCCGTGTCGTTTAGCTGCTATCACTGCTAAGTCCACATCATTTAATGCTGTCTATTCACTAATAACCCTTAACAACTCAATAAATTAGCCAAGCAATCTAGGGGTTTATACCTAACGCATTTAGGGGTAATACCTAGTTATACTTTGCTGGAAAATTAGGCACTGTGATCACGTAAACTCATTGTTAGACAATAAAAATATTCAATTACGCCCACTCGGCGCCTGAATATAACAATAAAAGGTCATAAATATGAAAAGTACATTAATATCCAGTGCCATTGCATTAGCACTGAGCACGCCAGTGCTGCTCGCGTCTAGCCAGGTCAATGCAGCCAGCAACCATGTAAATAACGTGAGCAACTCCATTTCAAACTTTGACGTTACAAAAGTGCCGGTAGTGAATCAATTGCAGCAAACAGCACTGACACAACTAGCCAGCTTAAGTGACGAACAAACTCAGGCTATTGCACAACTAAAAGCAGCGAATCCACATGCACAGGTGTCGGTTAACGAAATGACCGGCACCATTGACTCATTAACGGGGATTGCGATACAAACCTCGGGCGATTCAGTAGAAAATATGGCGCGCAACTTTATTAGCGATCATCAGGCAATGTTTGCTGGCCTAAGCGCTGACCAACTACAGTTTAATCCGCACCGCTCTAAAGCAGCACTGGGCGGACATATAG
>NZ_JBFJHD010000246.1:0-4214 GCF_041613455.1 Pseudoalteromonas sp.
AGCTGAGCTATAAACTCCGGTGCACCTTGCATAGGTAATTTGTTTTGGCATACATCAAGCGTAAATAACTGGTTTGGGTAAGTAAGCTGATAGCCTTGCATGCAGCCATTTATTACTTTTTGTAAATCAAAAGACTCAGGCTCGTTGCTTTGAATACTTTGCTCAAGGCGAGTGGCTTCGCTCATGGTGGTTATTATTTTCCCTAAGCGTTCAACGCCTTCACTGGCGCGAACGAGGTATTTTTGACTCAGCTCGTTTTGTGGCAAGCTTTGTAAGTTCTCGAGTGATGAGCGCACTACGGCAACCGGCGTGCGCAGCTCATGTGATAACCGCGACGACATATTTTCTAAGTAATCGGTATAGCCACCAAGTCGGCTCACAATGTTTGAAAAACTACGAGACAGGTCGCCAATTTCATCGTTAGCGTCGCTGTAATTAATACTGCCAGTAACACGCCCTTGTGCATCAATTGCTTGCTCAGCTGTATCGCGCAGCCGCCTAATTCGGTTCGATATACGTGAGGCAAAAAAGAACAAGGTGACAGTACCAATTAGCATCACAGCTAAAATAACGTTAAAGAGTTTTTCGAGCGATTTGTTACGCAGCGTACGTACGCCGTTTGTGGTTTCCTCTGCTATTACCGCGCCAATTACTTGGTCTTGAATCCAAATAGGGTAAGCGGCCGATAAAATAACGGCTTTACTGTCGGGTGTTAATCGCCAAGACGATGCTGGTTGTCCTTTTAATGCTTTCGCTAAATGTGTGCCCTGCATAGAGGCTACATCGTGCAGGGTATCTAAAAACTCATTTTCGGGGCGCGTTAATATTTTATAGTAAATAGGGTGTAAGTAATTTTGCTCAAAGCGCTGCCACCAAGTTTCAGGTGCTTTATTAGCAAGCCCATCAGCCCATACGCCATCTGCATTTTGAATAGTACCCGATTGCGCAAGTACGCGATGATGGTTATCAACCACCCAAATGCGGCTACCACTGTGGCCCATGCCTTTTAAAATACGGCTAATTTCTGGAGAAGGGACTAATACTGAGCCTAAATCGTTTGGGTTATTTAAATTTGAGGTCGACATTATTTTAGGCTCTAACAATGCCTCTTTACTATCTACGTCAACAATAGCAAAGCCAAGTTTGTTGCCTAGCATGCTAATTGGAAAGCGCAGCTCTACGTTATAACCTGATTCGGTACTTTCAAAATAGCCCTGAATTTTTGTAAAAGGGGCTTTGGTATTTGCATCAAACGCATTAACCCAGCCGTCTTGGCGTGGCGCAATAATGTAAGTATTAAACTGGCCGTTAGGCGTTTTTAGGCCAATTTGTAAATAATCGTTATTGGTAATACTTAAGCTATTTTTAGCGCGATAAATAAGAGTATTGTCGGTGACTTTAAATACGGCGTATAAGTAGTTATCAAATTTTCCCACCATATGATCAAACGATAAATCACTGGCTTGATGTTTGTTATCTGTTTTTTGTAAGTAGCGCTTGTCGTAATGCCAAAATAGCGGTTGATAGCTGTCCCAATCGTTAAGTTTACCGTCGAGCTGAATAGGGTTTTTAAGATTATAAGCGTATAAATCGCGGCCTTTTACTACTTGGTCTAAAAAGTTGGTTTGCTCGTCAAATAATGCAGGGCGCTCATGCAATGCGGTAGCAAGTGCGCGAGTGGTGCCTACGAGGGTTTTTTCTTGGCCTTGGCGTAAAAACTTTTCCATTTCCCATACGTACTCGTAGCCAAGCCACGGCAGCAAAAACAAAAAACATGAAAGTAATATAAATTTACTGCGTAGACCAAATCGTAGCATTAGTGTTGTTCCCACCTGTAGCCCATACCGTACACAGTATCTATGCAATCAAAGGTGCTATCGAGTGCTATAAACTTTTTACGAATACGTTTTACGTGTGAAGTAATAGTGCTGTCGTCTACATAAATTTTTGCATCGCTCATTAAATCGTTACGGCTTTTAACATGGCCTGGTCGCTGGGCGAGTGAATGCAGCATCCAAAATTCGGTTACGGTTAAATCAACTAATTGTTGCTGCCAAAATACCTGCATACGTTGCGTGTCGAGCGTTAAGTGCCCGCGTGCTATGAGCGCGTTTGCATCAGCGGGTTGTTCAAGTGCTTCCATTCGGCGAAACAGCGCACCAATACGTGCAGCCAAGTGAGCCAAGCTTATGTCTTTTGTTAGGTAGTCGTCGGCGCCCATGCGCAGGCCGCATACAGTATCTATTTCGCTATCGCGGGCGGTTAAAAAAATAATAGGCAGTGTTTTAGAAAGCGATCGCAATGTTTGGCACAGTAAAAAACCACCATCTATTTCATGGCCTAGGCCAATATCAACAATGGCTAAATCGGGCAGGGCGTTTTTAAATGCAGCTTCAGCGCTGGCGCGATTTTCAAAGCCACTTACTTGGTAGCCCTGTGCGCTCAGCATTTCTATGTAGTTTTCGCGGATTGCGGGTTCATCTTCAACGATGGCTATTTTTTTCATTTTAATCATTATCCTATCGGCTCTGTTGTGCACTATATCGAAGTTTTTAAGCTAAGTAAGGTTAAAAAGGCAATTGCCATTTTTTTGCCACAATTGCTCAGCAGTTTGCCATTTTTGATCCCCTTTGCTGCCACTTGAGCTTGTTTTAATACACTCCTCAAAACAAAACATCACAAATTAAAAAGTAAGTTTAAGGATCAAATCATGAAGAAGACATTAATTGCGTTAACACTCGTTGCTAGTTTTTGTTCTCCAGCAATTGCCTCAACATCTAACACGCCATCAAAAGAAGCCCATAAAGAAACGGCTATTGGGCTAGGTGCAGGCGCTATTATTGGCGGCGTAGTGGGCGGGCCAATTGGTGCGTTTATTGGGGCATTTGCCGGTGGTTTAATAGGTGATTCAAAAGTAGCTGATAACAAAATTGCAGAGCAAGAGCGTGCAATTACGGTTATGAAAGAAAAAACCAGCGATTACCAACACGTGCTTAACCACAACAATATGTTAGAGCAGCAGTTAGAAGTACTTGCCAATCAAAATGAGCAATTAACTCAAGTTCAAATTAATAACTTATTAGCCATGACGGTGCAATTTAAAACAGGCTCAAGCGTTATTGCACCGCATTTTGCACTGCAGTTAGACCAACTGGTTACCTTGTTAAACAACCAACCACAACTCGCACTTGATTTAAGCGGCTTTGCCGATCAGCGCGGCGATGATCAAGCCAACCTTTTACTCTCTAAAGCACGTGTAAATGCCGTGCAAAGCTATTTAATAAAACACGGCGTGAGCCATAAACGCTTAAGCACGCAGGCATTTGGCGAGCAGCAAACGTTGGCTAACAGCAACACGGTGGAAGACAACTTTTTTGATAGACGCGTAACGCTTACCACTCGCTCAATGAACCCTGTAAATGGCCAAACGGCGAGTAACTAAATCTAACTGAATCTAAGTAAAACAAAGCGTTCGATGGAGTGATTTTATGTTGAGTAAACCAACCAAAATGCTTACTAAAGTAAGCATTTTTATATTCATAGCGATTGTGCTGTTAGCGAGCTTTAAAAGCCATGCGCAATCACCCAAGTTAGAACTTTTTGATAGCAATGGTGCGCCAGCAGGACCAGCAATAATATTAAAAAGCGACGCCAATATGACCTTAACCGGCCTGATTAATCATGTTGTAGTAACGCAAACCTATCAAAACGAAAACCCGTTTGCGGTTAATGCGCGCTACGTTTTTCCATTGCCAGATGAAAGCGCCGTGCACGCCATGACAATGCGTATAGGTGAGCGAGTCATTAAAGGCCAAATTGATAAAAAAGTGGAAGCCGAAAAAAAATACGAGGAGGCTAAAAAAGCAGGCAAGCAAGCGGCCCTTGTACGCCAGCAACGCGCCAATATGTTTATTACGAATGTGGCAAATATTGGCCCTGGTGAGCAAGTAATTATTGAGCTTGAGTATCAAGAAATAATTGATTACAGCAGCGGTACATTCGCTATTAGGTTTCCTACTACCATTACACCGCGTTATCACGCGATTAGTGGTGAGGTTGAGGTTAGTACTCAAAATCAAGCGCATGTTAATCCGCTCCCAACGGGATGGTTAAGCCCTGTTTACAGTATTAAAAGCAGTAATCAAAATGATAACGTACCAAGCAGCCAATTTAGCTTAAACATTGATATAGACGTAGGCTTAGAGCTGGTGGAT
>NZ_JBFJHD010000247.1:0-4149 GCF_041613455.1 Pseudoalteromonas sp.
TGTTAATTTTGAGCCAGCATTTAGCTGGCTTTTTTTTCTGCTGTTAGCGATTACTCGCTATTTCTATCGTCGTAGCCTAATGCCGCTACACTGTTTAAAAATAACCGCACTAATTCAGTTTGACGGCGCACCCCAGTTTTAGAAAAGATAGAGCGCAGGTGAGCACGGGCGGTATTACGGCGAATGTTCAGCTCTTCGGCCGCTTCTTCTAATGATAAACCATTGGTTAATTGTAGTGATAATGCCGTTTCTGCAGGCGTTAAACCAAACAGTTTTTTTGATATTTCAATACTGGTGGTCGATTTACCCACTGCATCGCGAATATAAATCACCGCCTTTTTTTGTCCTTTACCTTCGGCCCACCCTAATGAGGGGATCACTTCAATCACCACGCCTAAGGGGACTTCCCCTGAAGGGCGAGTTATAGACATCGCTTCTGGCATAGTTTGTTTACCTTCGGCTTGCGCAAAGGTGGCTTTAATCAAACGTTTTAATTCACGGTTATCGCTATTATCTTGTGCGGTTAATTTGCCGCCCATTATTTTTAGCCCATCTTGGGCATCTAAAATATGACTGGCAAAGACGTTTTTATCTAACACTTTACCGTGCTCATCTATGGTAATGGTAGCAATCGACAAGCGCCCGATAGCACGTGAATATAACGAACCTAATGAGGCACTACTATACAGCTGTAAAAAGGTAGAAATTGCCCGTCTAAAGTGCGGAATAAGTAATTGCACAAATTCTTTATCGGCTTGCGAAAAGTCTTGTTGCGCCTCACTACGGGTTACCCTAAACCTTAAATTGCCAACATTGGCGGTGCTAATATCTGTGGTTAACACATGATAAATATTGTTTTTTTCGCACCAGTGTTGGCGGTATGACGAATTTTTCCATTCGTTTTCATCCATAAAATCAGCCACGGTTAACACGGTATCGAGTGGCTGATCGGCAAATGGCGTTAACTTATATTGGTAGGGCAAATGCTGCACGTTGTCACTTTCTTCAAGTTGCTCACCAACAGCGATCATCAGTCCTAAATCGTCTTCTTCGGGGACTTTTAAAATTAACGTGACGTAGTTAGCTTTGAGTATCGTTTGAATTAGTTTAAGGGGGGTATTCCAGCTTAATGAACTGGTATCTGCTGATGCTTCGTATAATGCGTTGATTAACTCATTATAGGTTTCGAGACTGATATCTAATTGTGCCATTTTTCAACCTGTAGTTATTTTTTTTGATTAAAACCTGAAAACAAAACAAAAAAATAAGCATATTATAATATTAATTTATACTGCTATTTAATATTTCACTGGCTCCACTATCACTGTTATTGGCAAGCTTTGCAAGTGACTCATTGATTATCATTTAGTCTAAGCAAGGGTTTTAGCAATCAATATTAACAATTAAGTTTAGGGTGTAAAAACGCTGCTGAATGATGCCCTGTATGTGATTAAGTATTGCCGCCATTGTTGAGCGGCAACACTCAGTAACGCAATAAAATTAGGCGCTTGGGTAATCTGTATAGCCTGTTGCACCTGGCGTGTACAGCGTTTCTCGGTTGAATTTTGCCAGTGCTAATTGCTCGGCAAAGCGCGTGACTAAATCGGGGTTAGCAACATAATGCCGCGCAAATGACACCGCCTCGGCTTGCTGTGTGCTAATTACCTCAGCGGCAGACTCGCCATCAAAACCATCGTTAATGATCAAGGCGCCGTTAAATGCTTCGCGGCCCATTTTAAACGCATCAATATCAGCGCTCGGCGCGCGCATCATATGTAAGTACGCTAAATCTAAATCGGCTACAGCATTGAGTAATGCCAGATGACTCTCTGCTGGGTTTTCATCATTGGTATCGTTAAAACGATTCCCTGGGTTCATTCGCAGCCCAACTCGCCCTGCACCAAACACCGATGCCATGGCACGTAGGCACTCTGCAGCAAACTTAGCACGCGCAGCGGCGTTCCCGCCAAACTCATCATTTCGTTGATTTGAATCGGAGCATAAAAACTGCATCGGTAAGTAGCCACTGGTGCAATGCAGCTCCACCCCATCAAACCCCGCTTCTTTTGCGTTTTCAGCCGCTTGACGGTGCTCATCGATTACCTGCCATACTTGTTCAGTGCTAAGTGCCTGCGGCATATCAAAAGGCTGCATGCCCGCACTATCGGTATACACTTGCCCACGCGCTTGAATAGCTGAAGGCGCAACCGTGGCCACTTCATTCCCTTTAATGTGGTGCGAACCAATGCGCCCGGCATGCATAATTTGCAGCACAATTTTGCCACCCGCTTGGTGTACCGCAGCGGTTACCTCACGCCATGCTTGAATTTGTTTCGCGGTTTCAATCCCTGGTTGGCGATTATATGCCTGTCCTGTCACAACCGGCCAAGTGCCTTCAGCAACAATTAGTCCGGCACTGGCTCGCTGTGCATAATAGTCGCGCATTAAACGATTAGGTGTGCCGTCGGCATCGGCGCGATTACGTGTCATCGGCGCCATTATCACGCGATTTGCTATCGCTATATCACCGAGTTTGCAGGGGGTTAATAATGGGTTAGTTGTTGTCATACAATATCCTTAATCTAAAGCGGTGACCAATACCGCAGCTCGGCCACCATCAACCGGTAAACTCGCGCCGGTTATATAAGACGCATCATCGCTGGCTAAAAAGGCAATCGCACTGGCAAGCTCATCAGCACGCCCAACCCGGCCCATAGGAATAAGGCGGTTGGTGTTATTCAGCATACTTTCGTCACTGAGCATGCCTGCTGTGGCAGGAGTTTCAACTACAGCAGGTACTACCACATTAACGCGAATATTGTGCGCCGCACCTTCTGCTGCCGCGGCGCGCGAAAAGTTAACCACCGCCGCTTTAGAGGCGCTGTATCCGGCCATCATCGGGGTACCTAATTCGCCGCAAATAGAGGAAATATTCACAATAGCGCCGCCCTTGGCTTGCATTAACTGCATGGCGGTACGGGTGCCCCAAAAAGTACCATCCACCGAAGTGGTAAAGTTACTGTGCCACTGTTCGGTGCTCGTATCTGCAATGGCCCCATAAGAAAACGCCATGGCATTATTTACTAAAATGTCTAAACCACCATGTTGCTGTGCCGTCTGCTCGAGCGCATTAACAAACGCGTGCTCGTCGCTGACGTCAACTTGTATGGCATGGGCATTGCCGCCTTGATGACGAATCGTCTCGACTACATCATCTAACGGGCCTTGACTGCGGCCACAAATAATCACCGTGGCGCCTTCTTGGGCTAACCGCTGTGCGGTGGCAGCCCCTATCCCGCTACCGCCACCGGTAACAAAAGCAACTTTATCTTTAAAACGTGCTTGCATGGAAAATTCCTTATATCAATGATGTGCACAACCTAGGCTGCGCATGATGACTATGTGAAACGCGTTGCGTTAGGTGTATTTGAGTTTAACTTCGCTTGTTAATGGCACGGCTTGACAGCTTAGGGTTAACTTATTGGCCAAGTCTTTTTCATCGAGTACATCGTTATTGTTTAATTTTACTTGCCCTGCAACCACCTCACACATACACGATGCACACATCCCCTCTCGGCATGAGTAGGGTAATTCAATGCCTATTTTTTCAGCGGCATCTAATACGGTTTGACCACTTTCACAGGGGATAACATAGTGCTCACCATCAAACTCGAGCTGTATTGTGGCTGCCGGCAGGTTTGCTGCATCTGGCTGAGGCTCTACGACACTAATATCTATGGCGGGTGGCGGTACATTGGCGGAGGCAGCGTGTGCCGTACTTTTAGGCACGGCGCTGCTAAAGCGTTCAATATGAATGCGGCTGCGGGGGAATTTAGCCGCTTTAACAGCCGCTTCCATCGCATCCATAAAGGGCCCGGGGCCACAAATAAAGGCCCGTCCCTGCTGCATTCCTTCAGCAAGGGAAGTTAACAGCCCCAAAGAGGGTATCCCCTGTAGTGAATCTAATAGATGGATCACCTCAAGGCGCTCTGGGTACTGCGCCGTCAAGGTTTTTAAGGTGTGCTGAAATATCACCGACGCTTCATCGCGGTTGGCGTAAATTACACGCACTTTACCAGTGCCGTTAGTTAATACGTGACGCAAAATAGACAGCACTGGGGTCACCCCGCTACCACCAGCACATAACAA
>NZ_JBFJHD010000248.1:0-4132 GCF_041613455.1 Pseudoalteromonas sp.
GCAGGTATTTTACCGGCGGTACTAATGTACTACCACACGTTTATTAAAGAAGTGGATCGTGATATTGCCACCCGCTATTTATTAACCGCAGCAGCGATTGGCATTTTATACAAAAAGAACGCCTCTATTTCCGGTGCCGAAGTGGGCTGTCAGGGTGAAGTTGGCGTAGCTTGTTCAATGGCCGCGGGAGCACTCACCGAAATTGTTGGTGGTAATGTGGTACAAGTTGAAAATGCCGCCGAAATTGGTATGGAGCATAACTTAGGCCTCACCTGCGACCCGGTTGGCGGCTTGGTGCAAGTACCGTGTATTGAACGCAATGCCATGGGCGCAATAAAAGCCATTAACGCATCGCGTTTAGCCATTCGCGGCAGTGGCGAGCAAAAGGTATCCCTTGATAAAGTGATTAAAACTATGCTTGAAACGGGTAACGATATGAAAACCAAATATAAAGAAACAGCCCGTGGCGGTTTAGCGGTTAATATTATTGAATGTTAATAGCTGAATAAACGCACAAAAAAAGCCGCGTATTTAAAAATACGCGGCTTTTTTAATCTGATACTGGTTATTTAACCGGTAATTCGATATCGGCAAACAATTTATCAACGTCTTCTTGGTTACGTAATAAATTAGCACGCTCCACTCGGTCTTTCGTTAAATGCGGGGCAAAGCGTTCAATAAAGTCATACATATAAGTGCGTAAAAAGCTGCCTTTTCTAAAGCCTATTTTAGTGGTGCTGGCTTCAAATAAATGGCTGGCATCAATACACACTAAGTCCGTATCATTTACTTGGTCAATCGCCATTGAAGCAACAACACCCACCCCAAGCCCTAAACGTACATAGGTTTTTATTACATCGGCATCGGTTGCAGTAAACACTATGTGTGGCTCTAAGCCATAGGCGTTAAACGCTTTATCAAGCTCTGAGCGACCCGTAAAGCCAAATACATAAGTGATCAATGGATACTTAGCGATATCTGCTACCGTTAAATTATCGGCTTTTTCTGCCAATGGGTGATCTTTGGCCACCACAATACTGCGGTTCCAATGGTAGCAAGGCAACATCACTAAATCTGAATATAAGTGTAGCGCTTCGGTGGCAATGGCAAAATCGGCATCACCACGGGCAGCCGCATCAGATATTTGCTGCGGAGTACCTTGGTGCATATGCAAAGACACTGCTGGGTATTTTTTCATAAACCCTTTAATCACCGTCGGCAATGCATAACGCGCTTGGGTATGTGTTGTGGCAATATTAAGTTTACCCTGATCGGGTAAGGTGTGTTCGTTGGCAACCGCTTTAATGCCTTCAACCTTAGATAATATTTCTCGCGATATATTAATAACGTCTTCGCCGGCGCTGGTTACATGGGTTAAATGCTTACCACTGCGGCCAAAAATTTGAATACCTAGCTCATCTTCAAGCATGCGAACTTGCTTAGAAATACCCGGTTGCGAGGTAAATAAACTTTCAGCAGTGGCTGACACATTTAATTTATGATTTTGAACTTCTACGATATATCTAAGTTGTTGTAATTTCATAGCTATGTATTTTCGTTATTATTCACATTATTGAGGGATAAATGCTAAACCTATAAATTTGGTATCATCGAAAAGATTGATTTTTATTAATAATACAGTATCCAGCAGATTGAGGCTTTAGGCTAGCACAATAAATATCGTTCAGATAGCAATGATTATCAGTCTTTTATATAAGGTATTAAGATTTCAATGCTTTGTTTAAAGTTAATCGGCGCAAAGTTTTCCTGTTCTTATATATTTAATGTAAGATTAGCGTATTAGGTTAAGAACCCGAGAATTATAACATGATCGTTTCTATTATAATTGCACTGATTGTAGCCCTTATTGTGATTGCATTATGGGTAAGTGCAGTGCAACAGCATAAAGAAAAACAAGAAGCTGAACGCCGCAAAGAGTTAACAAAACAAAAAGCTATCATCGAAGAAACCGAAGAAGCTTTAATAAACAGTGCTAATATTCCACTGTCGGAAAACACTCTGCGTGTATTGCAAAAACGTAACCTTGATGCACTTAATACTATGGTGTCGTTATCAACTGGTTCAAAAGTGCTGAAAAACCGCCTTAATGAAGCAAAAGAGCGCTTAAATAAACCGGTACCACCAAACAGTAATGAGCCAATCGCCCTGCCCACCAACGATAAACAATTAGTACTATTAATACAGGGGATAAAAAAATTACGCTCAATCCTTCGCTCAGAGCATAATAAAGGCAATGTTGATAGCCAAATATTTAGTATTGAAGACAAGCGCTTAGAAAAGCTGCAGTTACAAATTAATATTGAAAGCCAAATTAAACGTGGTTTATCGGCACGAGCTGCGGGTATGGTAGGCTCTGCCAGACAGTACTTTGAAAAAGCACAAACGTCACTTAACGCGGTCACTTACAGTGATGACTATGTAACAGCGAAAACCCAAGAAGTTGAAGGTTATTTAGATGAAATTAGTTCAGAGCTGAAAGCATCGAATGCCAGTGCCTTGAAAAAGAAAGCAGCAGAAGAGCTCGACGAGTTAGACGTGCTATTTGCTCCTAAAAAGAAATGGTAATGTTGAGTTAACAAATTAACTAAATAAAAAAAGCCCATACATAATTGTATAGGCTTTTTTATAGTAAGTTACTTATTTACCCTAAAACCTAAGATAAGAAAGCAAATTTTATAATAAATAAAGCAGTTAAAATCCACACACTAATGCTTACCTGATCTTTTTTACCGCACAATACTTTAACCGCAGTATACGAAATAAAGCCCAGCGCAATACCATGTGCAATCGAGAAAGTTAATGGGGTCATTAATAACACCACACTGACCGGTATCGCATCGGTCATATCATCCCAATTCACAAACTTTAAGTTTTGCAGCATCAGCACAGACACATATAAAATAGCCCCTGCGGTGGCATACGCGGGTACCATTTGCGCCAGCGGTGCAAAAAACATCATCAGTAAAAAGCAAATACCCACAACAACCGCTGTTAAACCAGTGCGCCCGCCCACCGATACGCCAGCAACCGACTCAATATACGACGTAGTAGTAGAAGTACCTAACATAGCACCGGCAATCGTTGCAGTACTATCGGCACTCAGTGCGCGACCTAAACGTGGCATGTTGCCATGTTTGTCGGCTAAGCCTGCCTTTTGCGTCACAGCCACTAAGGTGCCTGAGGTATCAAATAAATCAACGAATAAAAACGCAAAAATAACGCTTAGCATCGACAGCTCAAACGCGGCGCTAAAATCAAGCTGCATAAAGGTAGGCATAATCGACGGCGGCATGGCAATCACACCTTGGTATTCAACCAAGCCTAAGCTCACCGCAATTACCGTGATCAGTAAAATGCTAATTAATACGCCACTTTTAAAGTCGCGATACAGTAAGCCTGCAATAATAAAAAAGCTTAAAATAGCCAATAACGGCCCTGCAGCAGTAATATCACCTAATTGCACTAACGTGGCAGGGCTTGCAACAATAATTCCGGCACTTTTTAACGCGATTAACGCTAAAAATGCGCCAATCCCAGTGGCAATGGCTTGCTTGAGCACCAGCGGAATCGCGTTGATGATCCACTCACGTATTTTAAATAAACTTAACAGTAAAAATAGACAGCCCGACATAAAAACAGCACCTAAGGCTGCTTGCCAGCTGTAACCCATGCCTAACACAACCCCATAGGTGAAAAACGCGTTTAACCCCATACCCGGTGCAAGTGCTAAAGGATAATTTGCCCATAGCCCCATGATAAAACAGCCTATAGCGGCAGCAATACAAGTTGCAACAAAAGCAGCACCTTGATCCATACCCGCTTCAGCAAGCATCGCAGGGTTAACAAAAACAATATAAACCATGGTAATAAATGTGGTAATACCGGCAATACATTCACGTTTTACCGAGGTATTATTGGCGCGGATTTTAAATAAAGCTTCGAGCATAACAAACTTATGGTAGTAAAAAGTGGCGAGATTTTAGCATAAAAATCTATCGTTAGAGGACATTTTGCCTTGTCATATACTAAGCTATTGAAATAGTTAAAATAACAATTTAATACGCCGACAAAACAGAGCCACAGAGCACCATTTGGCAGAGTAATTTAAGGC
>NZ_JBFJHD010000249.1:0-4000 GCF_041613455.1 Pseudoalteromonas sp.
CTCTTCAGCTAAGCGTGCTACATCCACTGGCTGTGGAATTAAATTAAGCTTACCCGCCTCCATTTTCGAAAAGTCGAGTACATCGTTTAATACCCGCAGCAACACCCCAAGAGCCCCGTCCGCTTGCTCAATATAGCTGCGTGCTTGTTGCCAATCATTTTGCTGTAACGCGAGGTAATGCAGCCCTTTAATACCATTGATGGGAGTGCGTATTTCGTGACTCATATTTGCTAAAAACTGACTCTTGATGCGGCTCGCGTCATCGGCTTTTTGTTTTTCGCGGCGCAGTGAGCGTGTTTGCTTCGCGACTTGTTCACCGATTTGAATGTTAGTGCCGGTTACAGAGATAAGAAACGTCACCAGCAACCACACAAATATCATCCCGGCAAGTTGTGCTAACCAGTATATTAACCACGCTGTGCGACTACGGGGTTGATGCAAGTCAACCTGCCACTGGCGTTTACCAATAAGTAGCTGATAGCTTGCCAATAACGTCATATCGCTGTGATCGGCAGTATAAATTGCGTGCGGCGCATCAGTTGTAGTGACATCAACCACGCTTGCCGTGACTAAGTGGTCTTGGCTAGCCGCTAATGTCTGCGCGAGTGTTTCTACACTCACCACAGCCACGACAAAGCCTTTAAAGTCGTCATCACTAGTGGTGTTAGTAAAGACCGGTTGAAAAAATAGCACCGCCAATTCGCTTGTGCCATGCACTAACTGTAACGGCTTGCTGATCATCAGCTCGTTTAACGTTTTAGACTGCTTAAGTGTCTCATCTATTGCGGGGTCTGCGGCTAAATCAAAGCCAAGTAGGCTATTGTTCCCCGGTAATGGGTTTATATATTGCACCGGATAATAGCCATCACGCACTGTAACGGCTTGCCAGTTATTCGTTGTCGAGCGCTGTTTCACATAGTAATTTTCTGTCACAGTGCGGGATCTCAATGCTTGATGCTGTGACAGCTGCTGATGTGGAACATAGGGCAGCCATTGAAATGCCAGCACCTCTTCACTTAACGCCAATTGCTTGCTAGTAAAACGAACAAACTCTTTAAACTGCACATCCTCACTACTGGCAAAAAAGGTAGCGAGTAATGTTAAGTGCGCGGTTATTTCCGCTAGTTCATTTTCAATCGTATTTTTTACTGTGTGTATTTTTGCTTGCTGCTGGGCGATATCTTGCGTTTTTTTAGCACTGGTCGCGCCATAAAAACTGACACAAATAACAATATAGATCACCAAAGACGGCACAATAACCTGTAAGCGCTGACGAACTTGCGAATAGTTAAACGCAGCCAGTAGCAGTGGCGTAAAAATAACAACCCCCACACTATCGCCAATCCACCACATAATAAAATTATTAACCACGGCATGCTGTGGAATCACGTTATTTAACGCTAATAAGCTGGTGCCAACTGCCGCACCAATAATACAACACAGTGGGCCTGCAACTAATAAGCTTTGCGTGTTGCGTTTAAGGGAAGATAAGTCGAGGGGCGCTTTTATCACTTTAGTGATTAGTTGCGCACCTAACCACGCTTGAAATACCGACGTCGTTGCGACGGCCATAGCTTGAATAAAGATTTGCCAATTTAAAATGTCGCTGGCGCTATCAAGATGGATTAAATTAGTAAATAACGCACCTATAAACGTGCCGACTATTGATTTTTGGCCCCATAATAAAAAACCCGCCACAGCAATGCCGGCAGGTGGCCACGAGCCAACGGCATAGCCGTCTATGGCAAGTAATAAGTTACTAAGATAACCCGTTATCAAATAAGCGCAGGCTAAGCCAAAAGACAAGGTAAATACATTCTTCATCGCCTGCGCTCCCTGCGCTCCCTGCGCTACCGGTTAAACCTGAGTGCAGTAATCATTATTTATAAAGTACTAATGCCTTATCTATTTGCGCACTTTTTTCATAACTGAGTGCCGCTTGCTGCATATAGTATTTTTTATTGTCGTTATTAAGTGCTTTATCAAATACTCTAGCAGCCAAGTCATAATCACCTTGAGCATTGGCTAAACACGCTAATGCCAACAGTAATGCGTTATTGTCTTCATCTTTTATCAAGCGCTCTTGAATACTACTTTGTAACTTTTGCGCATTTCCGGCTGTCGCTTTACTCAAAATATATGCTAGTTGCTGATGCTGTTCGTTGTACTTAACAAGCTTAATTAAATCACTTTCAATGGCAGTTAACTGCCCGGCTTTTGCCATTTCAGTTAAGTAAGCAATATAGGCATACTGCTGTAGCTTTTTAGGTAATTGCTTATATTTGCTAGTTCGCGCATCGGCTGGAAAAGAGGCAAAGTAGGCACAAAACACTTGAGTCCATTGCTCATCGTTTAATACTTTTTTACGTAACAAACGCGGTAAAAATGCTTCTAAAGCGGTAAAGTGTTGCTGCTGCACCAATACTTCGGTGTACACTTTTAACTCCAGTGGAGTGGCTTTTTTCGACTCGGCTCTCACACGTAGTTGTGACTCAATTGCACTACTATGCCCGCTTGCCAACCACAGTTTGGCTACTTTTAGCTGTTGTTCAGGGCTTATTTCAACTAACCGCTCTGCGGCTTTTTCTGGCTGATTATTGGCAAGCGCGGCCTTGGCTAATAACGCCAAACGAATGTCTTGGTATTGCGCTGGCGCACTGTTATTTGCTAATGCTTGCTCAAGTTGCTCGTAGTCATCGTTGATCACGCTCCACAATGCTTGCTCAATTGCCGCTTGTTTGCGCTGTTGGCTACGAGCAAAAAAGCTGTGTTTAGTATGGCGATAAAACGACAGTAAATAACGTAGCAGTTTATAGCCTAGGTAGCATACGGCTAATACTGCAACCAGCAACACCACAAACGACACAATAGTGCCTTCAATGGTGGTATTGTTAAACGCAATCAGCACATAGCCTTTTTCATCCAATAAAAATGGCGCCGCCGCTAATACTATCACCAGTACAACGATTAAGATGATCAACCCTATCATTTTGCCCACTCCTTCACTTTCGCAGTACTGTGTAAGGTGACGTCGGGGTTAAAATTAAGTGCTTCTTTTTCTAAATTAGCCAACGACTTTAATACCATTTTGGCCACTTCGTCATCTTGCTTAAAGTATTCGGCAATTAATCGTTTAGCTTCTGCTAGTGCTGCAAAATACACACTGGCGTGTTTGCTTAATAACGCATCTTGCGCTTGGGTGATATAAAGCTTAATACGTTGATTCACTAAATGACGTTGTTGCTCACTTAACATTGGCTCTACCGCAATACCCTCACGATGACGAATAGTAATAAAACCATCTAAAAATTGCTGCCAACTATTTGCTAAGTTTTGCTGCCAATCATTAATATCTTCACTTAATACACTTTCTTTTTTTGCCGCTTCTTCTGGTAAGTTCACCGCATTAAACACTAAATTATCAATGTTATTCAACACACTTGCGAGTTGCAGATAAATGGCTTCTACCGGAATCGGTTTTAAGTTGTCTAATGTTTGTATATCTTGGGTGAGCGCTTGGCGTACGCTAATGGTACCGGGGTGCTCACTCAGTAAGGCGTTCAAGCGTTTTAATACCGCGCTAGTGCCTTGGTAATCTTGTTCAGCCCATAACTTAAACTCAGCCATGCGTTGTAAGCTAGTCACTTCTTGTGGGTTTAGCGACGCGCCTTGTTGCTGTGCTTGTTGTAATGCGGCTTCGAGTTGCTGCTCGCTTTTTAGAGCACTTTCGCGTAGCTCTGCAGCCACTTTTTGTTCAGTAGCAACCAGCGTTTGCTGTAAATCAGCTTGCGCCGACTCCAGTGCTTGCAGTTGTTGTTGCAGTAATTTATTTTGCTCCGTGAGTGCAGTCACTGCAACTGCTTGCGTTTTACCCGCATTAAGTTTGCGGTAAAATTCATAGCCCACTCCGGAGGCCACAATTAACGAAATAATAAGCGCTATAATCGCAATTTTACTGACTTTTTGCTTATGTTTTTCCTCCGTATTACGCGCCTTTGCA